>DAISJE010000309.1:0-5986 GCA_036821665.1 Bryobacteraceae bacterium
GCTTGCGTTCTCGCGTGTTATCGACAATTCCGTAATCTCACTGGAGAATATCTACCGGCATTTGGAGCTAGGTGAACCGCCGGCCCTTGCTGCGGAGAGCGGGGGATCGGAAGTTACTTTGGCAGTACTGGCCGCGACTCTCGTCGGCGCGGTCTCGTTCTTTCCGGTCATGTTTCTGTATGGCATCAGCAAGTTTCTTTTTTCCGCGCTGGCCTTGTCGTTCTGCCTTTCTCTGCTGATTTCCTTCGTGGTGGCGATGACAGTCATTCCGCTGTTCTGTTCGCGATTCTTAAAGAACGTCCCTCACGCCGGCACGCATGCGCATGGGGAGGCGATACCTGTAAAGAAATCGCTTTGGAGTCGCTTTAACGCTCGGTTCAACCGTGCTTTCAACTCACTCCTCAACCTTTATGAGGCTTGGGTTCGGCGCTCTCTCCGCCGTCCCGGAATCACTGTGATTGCGATCTCTTTGGTCTTCGTGCTAAGCCTCGCGCTATACCCGCTTTTAGGCGTCGCCTTCTTTCCACAAACCGATGCCGGCCAATTCACGATTAACTTGAAAGCGCCCACCGGATCGCGCCTGGGCGTAACAGATAGTTACGTTGCGAAGGTGGAAAACCTAATTCGACACACCGTTGGTCACGATTTCAAAATGGTCGTTTCGAACATCGGAATCGTATCCGGGTTCTCGGCTCTCTACACCAGCAATTCGGGCCCTTACACTGCGACAATACAGACCGAACTTGCGGAGGGACACAAGCTCAGCAGCTTCGAATATATGGAACGGGTCCAAAGGGCGATTGCTTCACAATTCCCTGAACTGCGCACTTTCGTCCAAAGCGGTTCGCTGGTTGATGCGACGCTCAACTCGGGCATGCCAGCACCGATTGACGTTCAGGTGACCGGCGGCAATCTCCGGCAGGACTATGAGCTGGCGCAGGATTTCGCTGCCTCCATCCGGCGGCTTCCGGAAGTGAACGAGATCTATATACCGCAAGACATCGACTATCCCGCTGTGCAATTGAATGTAAACCGGGTTCATGCCGCCGAATTGGGTTTGACCCAGAAAGATGTCGTGGACAACGTCATCACAGCGCTGAATTCAAATGTCATGATCGCCCCGAATTACTGGCTCGACGAAAAGACCGGGAACGATTATTTTCTGTCGGTTCAATACCGCGAGCAGGGCCGGTCCGCAATTCACAGCCTGCTCGACCTTAAAGGCATACCGCTAAAAGCGCCTAACGCGAAAGAGCCAACAACTCTTGACAGCGTCGTGAGTCTGAAACACATTCAAACCCCGACCGAGATCGACCATTACCAGATTCAGAGAGAAGCCGATGTGTATGTCACTCCCAGGGGCGAAGACCTCGGAAGGCTATCGAGTTCAATCGACAAGATTATTGCCGATGCGAAGCTTCCGGGAAATGTGCGCGTCAATCTGCGAGGCATGGTGCAAGGGATGCGCGAATCGTTTAAGAGCTTCGCCTTTGGTTTTATTCTGGCCGCCGCGCTTCTTTATCTCATCCTCGTTGCTCAATTTAAGTCCTTTATCGATCCCCTGTTGATCATGCTCGCCATTCCCATGGGGTTTATCGGCGTGCTGGTCATTCTTCTTCTCACGGGAACAACCTTGAATGTCATGTCTTTGATGGGTGTCCTGATGTTGATCGGCGTAGCGGGGTCGAACAGTATCCTCATCGTTGACTTTGCTCATAAGCTGGAGCAACAGAATCTGTCCGTCAGCGATGCGGTAATTACAGCGTGCCGCGTCCGTTTACGGCCCATTTTAATGACATCGCTCGCCACGATTATCGGCATGCTTCCTATGGCTCTCAAGATGGGAACGGGCTCTGAGCAGTACGCGCCGATGGCGCGCGCCATCATAGGCGGGCTCACATCCTCGGTGGTTTTAACAGTATTTATTGTGCCGGCAGCATATCTGCTTATCTATGGACGAAAGGAACGGTCCCAGGCCGGACCAAGCGAGCCGGCCCATGCATAGGGCAGTTCCACGAAGTATTTGCGCCGGAATGTTGGTGTTCGCCTCTTTGCAAATGGGGCTGGCACAGACACTGGGACCGCCACTTACCTTGCAACAAGCGGAGGCGATTGCGCTGAAGAACCATCCGCAACTGCTCGCGGCCCAGGCGACTTATCTGCGATCTGGCCAAGTGGCCGGCCAGACACGTTCGGCATACTTTCCAACCCTGAACGGCGAAATTACCGGAGCGCAGGCAAACGAAAGCGCCAGGCTTGGCGCCGGCGCATTAAATGATCCGCGTCTCTTTAATCATTTCGGCAGCGGACTCACACTCTCGCAATTGATTACTGATTCCGGGCGCACTCCGAACTTGGTTGCAAGCGCGAACCTTCAGGCGCAGGCCAGTCGCGCCAATTACCAAGCCACCCGCTATGATGTGATTCTTGCGGTTGACCAGGCGTATTACGAAGTCCTACTTTCTCAGCAACTGGTCAAAGTTGCCCAGCAGACCGTAGCAACCCGCAGCACGGTGGCAAATCAGGTATCCGAGCTGGCGAAAAACAAGCTGAGGTCGCAAGTAGATCTCAGCTTTGCGGAAGTCAATCTTGCGGACGCGAAGCTCATGTTACTGCGAGCCCAGAATCGCTTGGAGAGTGCCTATGCGGGCTTGGCCCAGGCGCTGGGTACACAGCAACTCACTCATTACCAGTTGGCGGATCAGCCCCTACCGCCGCAGCCGACTAATGACGCACAACCATTAGTCGACCAGGCTTTTCGCGACCGTCCTGAACTGGCGAGTTTGCGTTTGCAAAGACAGGCAGATCAAAAGTTCGTTTACGCTGAGCGCGATTTGAAGCGCCCTACGGTGAGCTTGATCGCGGTAGGTGGCGCGTTGCCGTATATCAACCCTGGTAACGCGAATCATGACATACCGAAGGGTTATGAATCCGCTGCTATAAATGTACAAATCCCCATTTTTAATGGACACCTGTTTTCCGCTCGCCGGCAAGCCGCGGAATACCAGCTTCAGGCAACGGAGCAGCGCGTACGTGATCTACAGAACCGCATCTCTCGCGATGTACAAACCTCATGGGACAATGCGCGAACGGCATATGAGGCCATCAGTGCCACTCAACAACTGCTGCAGCAAGCAAATTTGGCGCTCGATCTCGCCCAAGGCCGGTATAACTTGGGATTAGCATCTATCGTGGAGCTGACGCAAGCTCAATTAGGCCAGACGCAAGCCGAAGTACAAAACCTGAGCGCAAAATATGAATACCAGGAGGCATACGCTGCGCTTGAATACACGACGGGGCAATTACATTAGACAATCGCGCAGGCACTCCTGCCCAATGCCATTTAGCTTTCCCAGATCCGGATACATTTTGTGGGGCAAGATGGCATCCTGCGCGGCGGTGGGTTACCGCCGCCTATCGCAAAAGACGAAAAAAGGCCGCTTCAGGCGAATCGGCCGCAGATTGTCAACTGCGGTTGACCAATCTGCCCCACATCGCGTATCGCTACGATTTGAAAAACTAGATGGCATTGGGCACCTTGCCTGCCGTGTCGCGACTTGTCGTTCTTTTCTATGACATCTAGAGGCACGCAGACACGCCGCTTGCTGCTCGTCGGCTTTGGCGGCATACTGCTCCTGCTTGCTTTAACTGGATTGAACGCGGTATCCGTGCTCCGAACCATTCAGACGCGCAACGAGCGGATCAGGGAAGACTATCTGAACCGCGAGCGCATTCTGGAACAGCTTCGATCGAATGTCTATTTGTCTGGAACCTACGCGCGCGATCTCTTGCTGGAACCGGACCCGGCGCGGGCAGAGATGCACCGGAACGAGCTCGTGGGTGCGCGCGCGCAGATTGAATCGATGATTGCAGAATACGCTGGAATGCTACGTACTAACGAGCGTCCTGCCTTCCAGCAATTTAAGAAAGAAGTAGGCGCGTATTTTGATTCTTTGCAACCCGCGATGCAATGGAACGCCGAACAGCGGCGCGCGTTGGGTTATCAGTACATGCAGAATTCACTGTTGCCACGGCGCATGGTTATCGTTCATCTTGCCGACCAGATCAGGAGCATCAATCAGAAGCAATTGGAAGCGGGCAATCGGCAAGTGGCGGCTCTATTTGCCGAATTTCGCCGTTCCCTCATCGCGCTTTTGCTCGTAACGCTGGCTTGCGGAATGGCGCTTGCGGCCGGGAGTGTTTATCGCATACTGCGGCTGGAGCGCCTATCCGCAGCACGGTTTGAGGAAGTTGTGCAGACCCGCGCCGCCCTGCGCGATCTTTCCGCGCGCATGGTTGAGATACAGGAAACCGAGCGTCGCGCTCTATCGCGAGAGCTCCACGATGAAGTAGGTCAATCGCTTTCGGCGCTGCTGCTTGCAATCGATAATGTTTCGGCGACCTTGCCTCAAGAGAGTACTTCTGAGTCTCGTACACAGTTGCTGGAAATACGCCGGCTGGCAGAAAGAACGGTTACGGTTGTCCGCGATATGTCGCTGCTTCTGAGGCCGTCCATGCTCGACGACCTCGGGCTCGTTCCTGCCTTGCAGTGGCAAGCTCGCGAAGTTTCGAGGAACAGTAATATCAGAATCGATGTACAAGCGGATGCCTCTTCTGAAGATCTGCCGGACGAGCACAAAACCTGCATTTACCGGATCGTGCAGGAAGCTCTTCGCAATGTGACGCGTCATGCGCGGGCGCGGTCCGTCCAAATACACTTAATTCATCCCGATGGAACCTTGCGGTTAACGATACAAGATGACGGTCAAGGCTTCATTCCGGAAAGAGAAAAGGGTATGGGGCTATTAGGAATGGAAGAACGTGTCGCTTATCTAAGAGGAGCATTTGAGGTAAAGTCGCAGCCTGGTAAAGGAACAGTCATTAACGTCGATTTGCCACTTACGGATAGACAATCATAGGCATGGCACTACGCCTCCTTCTCGCTGACGATCATACAATCCTGCGCAACGGACTGCGCCTGCTCCTCGAAAGGCAGCCGGATTTCACGGTCGCAGGTGAAGCAGGAAATGGGCGTGAAGCGGTTGAGCTGGCGGCGAATCTGCTGCCGGATGTAATCATTCTGGATGTCGCGATGCCTATCCTGAACGGGATTGAAGCAGCACAACGGATCAGCTCGGCACACCCGAAAATTGCGATCATCATACTGAGTGTTCATTCGGACGAAAGCTACATCCTGAGAGCCTTGAAGGCCGGTGCGCGCGGATATCTTCTGAAAGATTCTCCGGAAGGAGACTTAATACAAGCTGTCCGGGCAGTAGCCTCCGGCAAAGCGTTTTTCAGCCCGGCTGTCAGCAAAGTGCTGGCCGAAGACTACGTCCGGCAAGTAAAACAGCACGGATTGGAAGATCCGTATGACTTGCTCACGGCGCGAGAAAGAGAATTGCTGCAATTGATCGTAGAACTCAAGCCCACGAAGGAAATTGCGGAGCTACTGAATCTCAGTCCGCACACTATCGATACGCATCGTGGGAATCTAATGCAGAAATTGAATGTGCATAGTATTCCTGAGTTGGTGCTCTACGCCGTGCGGAAACGAATCATTCAGTAGCGGTGAAGCCTGACATTGAATCGTTCTCCTGTTCTGACTCCATCCAGATCCTGCCTCCCATCACATCGACGATCTTTTTGCAAATGGCCAAACTGACCGCCGCCGCCACGTCCCGGCCATCACAGCACGCTGTATAATCAATTTCATCCGCAATATAGATGTTTCGGCTTGCTCTAGCACTTTTGTGCGCAGGCGCCTGTGGTGCTCAAAGTGCGCAGTCCCCGCAAGAGCTTCTCAAGGAAGCGATCACCCTGCAGCAGGCGGGCAAGCTCGACGACGCCATTCGCGACTATCGTCTGCTTCTCGATAAATACCCCGATATTCCGCAGCTTCGGTCGAATCTGGGCACGGCGCTGGCGGGCGAAGGCCGCTACACGGAAGCAATCGTCGAATACAAACGGGCTCTCGCCGCGAAAG
>DAISJE010000310.1:0-2662 GCA_036821665.1 Bryobacteraceae bacterium
CTCATCCATATTACGCTTAATCCTAGATTACTAAGACAGGACGAAGTCTTGCAGGACCTCCTCCGCCTTCCGCCTGTTTGGACGAGCTAATTCGGATTTCGTTTGCGTGTATCGGGCTGTCTTTATGCGTGTTCGGTTAATGGCTCGTTCGCAGCTCTTGTTCGGCGCGCAACCAATCCGCTTCGGCTGAACCGTGACCGTAACCGCGAGCGACCCAGTAGGAATGCGCTAGCTTCGCGATCTCGTCATGTGAAATCGACTGTGCGGCCTTTTGTGCTGCGGCTGCTGCCATTGTTTTCACTGCCGGCGTACTCTCCTGTTTCATCGGTTCCGGAATAGAGCTGGTCTTATGCTGATGGTTGGCCAAACCCATGTCGGCTACTTCGGGTTTTTTCGTATTGGAAGACTTTGCGCTACGCGGACCGGTTGCTATCTCCGGTGCAGCGTTGTTGTCAGCTGCGATCCCTGTATCGTGCGCGATCTTACGTGTCTTCTTTGGAGCTTTGTTCGACTGCATGGGGATATTGTAGGCACAGTCGAACAAATTTGTCAGTATTTGTTTCATACGAAAAAACGCGAATATAGCGACTATCAATTCTTTCTATTCACGATGATCAACTACTTAGCACCGTGAAAACGTGTGCATAAGATTGTTTGAAGATGTTTTGAAACGAAATTAAAAATGATGAATAACTAAGATTTGATTTTTTCATCGTGAGTTGACCATCGAGTGCTCAAGTATAATTCGAGAAGTGGATCAAAGCTCGGCAAAAAGGACGAGAGCGGTGCGTATCGTCGCCTTATTTTGCCTTGCGCTTCTGCTGGTAGCATCTGTCGCCGCTTCCGTCCACCAGCACACTCGCTCGCAAGACGCGACGTGTTTAATCTGTCACAGTACCCAGCGTGGAAATGCTGTTGCGATTTGCAGCGATGCAGGTAAGCCTCACATCTCGGCTTCGCATGATGTAGCATCTGCCTGGGTCGCCCCTGCTGCTCCCGATCCGCCGTTTACAACACGAACTCCCCGGGCTCCTCCTTCACTACGACTCGCTGCCTAGCTGTTGGCCTATCGTTTTTTCGCCGGAACGATTGGCCTTGGTCCGTGTGTTTGTAAGAAGGAGTTTATTGTGAAAGCAGTATTTCGAGCGGCGCGTTTCTTGCCGTTATGGTTCCTTTTCTACGCGTGTTTAGTCCCTGCGTTCGGTTCCCAAGCCAGCGGTACAGGTGGCACCATTGATGGGACCGTGGTCGATCCCAGCGGTGCTCTGGTTGCCGGCGCTGAGGTCACGATTACCAATGCGCTTACTGGATATAAGCAAACCGCGAAGTCCGGCTCGGATGGCGGGTTTCGGTTCGCTAATGTTCCGCTTAACCAGTACAACCTTCAAGTCGTGATGTCCGGGTTCCAGACTTACACGCAAGATGTTGCTGTGCGGACTTCGGTCCCCACTCAACTCAAAGTGAGTCTTGCGTTAGCTGGTTCCACCGAAACCGTTGAAGTTCAAGCGACGCCCGAGACGATTGAGAATGTTCCGACCGCGCACACCGATGTAAGTCAGAATTTGATCGCGACGCTGCCGATAACATCGACGGGACAGGGTCTCAGCGATGCGATTACACTGACGTCGGGCGGCGTAGTCGCCGATTCAAACGGATTCTTTCATCCTCAAGGGGATCACGCTGAAACCACTTACGTTGTCGACGGCCAGCAGATCAGCGATCAACAGAACAAAACGTTTTCTACCCAGTTGCCTCCCAATGCCTTCCAATCCCTGGAACTCGTAACCAGCGCGGCAAGTGCCGAATACGGAGGTAAAACCGGACTCATTGTCAACACCGTTACGCGCTCCGGTTTGGGCCAGAAGCCGACTGCCAGTCTCGACACCTACTACGGTTCGTTCGGAACCATCGGCGAAGACGCGACATTCGGAATAGGTGGATCGAAGTGGGGCAACTTCCTTGTTGTCAATTCCAGCAGAACGGGGCGGTTCCTGGATTCTCCCGAATTTACGCCTTTCCATGACAAGGGCAACAACGAAACGATTTTTGATCGCGTCGATTATCAGCCGACAGGCGTCGATTCGTTTCACCTGGATATGTTTGGCGCCCGCAACTGGTTTCAAATTCCAAACACCTACGATCAACTGCAACAGGATCAGCGTCAGCAGGCGAGGACGCTGAGTTTCGCGCTTGGATATCAGCACACGTTTGGGCCCACTACGCTTCTGACGATTAATCCGTGGATTCGCCAGGACCGCGTCAATTACTATCCCAGCGCCGATCCGTTCGACGACAGTCCAGCCACTATTAATCAGGACCGGCACTTAACGAATTGGGGTACCCGTGCAGATGTTTCGTATGCCAATGGTGTGCACAACTTGAAGGTCGGGACCGAGTTGATGCAGACCAGACTGATTGAAAATTTCGGATTGGGGCTTACCGATCCGCTTTTCAATCCTGTGTGCCTTACGCAAAGCGGCAGCCCGGTAGGCGCGTCTGTTCCCACCAATCCTGCGGCATGCGGACAGTTCGGATATATCGCTAATCCTGATGTGTCCCCCGGCCTGATTCCCTATGACCTGACCCGCGGAGGCCGCCTCTTTTACTTCCACGGCGCTGCCAATGTTAATCAGCAAGCTGCGTACGCCCAGGATCAAATTAC
>DAISJE010000310.1:2672-4984 GCA_036821665.1 Bryobacteraceae bacterium
GCTCGACACCAAAAACCATTTGGTTAAAACGAATATCAAAAATCTGACGCTGAACTTGGGCGTTCGGTTCGACAACTACGCTGGCATTACCTCCGACAATCTCTTCCAGCCGCGCGTTGGAATCTCATATTTATTTAAGCCGACGGGGACCGTCATTCGCGCTTCGTATACCCGTAGCATGGAGACTCCCTACAATGAAAATCTTGTGCTTTCGAGTACGACGGGAGCGGGCGGATTAGCCACCAATGTCTTTGGCGGATATGGTACGCAAGCCCTCCGGCCAGGTCACCGCAATGACTACTCCACAGGTGTACAGCAAGCGATCAAGCGCTACATTCAAATCGACGCTAGTTATTTCTGGAAGTACACCAAAAATGCATTCGATTTCGACACGTTGTTTAACACGCCCATCGCTTTCCCAATCGCATGGCGGCAATCCAAAATCGACGGTGTCAGTCTTCGCGTTTCTACCTCGAACCTACATGGGTTTCAAGCCTATTCCACTCTGGGACACACCCGAGCCCGATTTTTGGGGCCGGAAACAGGCGGTCTGATTTTTAATTCTCCGTTAGATGTGGGTGTCTTCCGTATCGATCATGACCAGGCTTTGCAGCAAACCAGCTTTCTTCGTTATCAGCATGGGAAGGATGGTCTCTGGACGACTTTCACCTGGCGTTATGACAGCGGTGAAGTTGCCGGCTCGGTAACGGATTTGCAGGATGCTCTGGCTCTCAGCGCGAATCAGCAGGCGACGATCGGATTCTCTTGCGGAAACGAGATTGCAACTGTCTATAACCGCATCACATCATGCGCGTCGGGTAATTACGCGACGACGCGAATCCGCATTCCTGCTGCGGGTACTTTTAATCCGGATCATAACCCGCCTCGCATTGCAGCTCGCAATCTGTTCGATATCGGAATCGGCACCGACAATCTCTTCCACAAAGAGAAGCTGAAGACCACCTTGAAGTTCACCGTCGTCAATGTTACGAATGAAGCGGCGTTGTACAACTTTCTCTCTACATTCAGCGGCACCCATTGGGTTGCGCCGCGAACGTATCAAGTGACATTGGGCTGGGTTTTGTAAATCCATCATTTTAATCGTGAATCGGAACCCATACCGCTCGCGTCATAAACGGGTATGGGTTTTTGTAAATGAAACCATCAAATATTTTTCAGTCTTGGGGAAAAGTACTTGCTGGTAGAGTTCCCATGTTGTCTATTGAAGTGACGCGTGAGTGTCCGCTCCGCTGCCCGGGTTGCTACGCGTATGGCGATTCGCATCTCGGCGAAGGTGGTCCGAATCTTCGCAGCCTCAGTGACTATCGCAACGCCGAGCTTGTCGATGGGATCTTCAAACTCGTCGACGAACACCGTCCCTTGCAGGTGTCTCTCGTGGGCGGAGAGCCGCTGATGCGCCACCGCGAATTGAGCGAAGTGATTCCCGAATTGAGCCGTCGCGGCATTTACACAATGGTGGTGACGAGCGGCGTGATTCCCATTCCTCAAGAGTGGACGGAGCTTCCAAAGGTGACCGTTGCCGTTTCTGTCGATGGCAATCCGGAGGATCACGATGTACGCCGCAAGCCCGCGACATATGAACGTATTCTGCGAAATATTGAAGGACGGACGGTGAATATCCATTGGACCGTCGTTCGTAACAACATCGAACGGCCCGGCTACATGGATCGATATTTAAGTTTTTGGAATGCCCGGTCGGAAGTAAATCGCATTTGGGTGAGTGTCTACACGCCCCAGATAGACGAAGATTCGCCGGAGCGCCTGACTGCGGAGAATCGGCTCGAACTTGCGCGCTTCTTCAATTCGGCGGGCGCTCGATATCCTAAGCTGACCATGCATCGCGGTTTGATGAATGCCTTTCTTGCGCCGCCGGACAGCCCATCGTCCTGTCTGTTTTCTACACTGTCGATGAACTATACCGCCGATCTTCGTACTCGCGTGGAGCCATGCGTATTCGGAGGAACGCCCAATTGCGCGGAGTGTGGCTGCTCCATCAGCATGGGGTTACATTGGCTTGGCGATATCAATGTAGTGAAGCCCCTGAAAGCACGTCACCTGATTCGCGGATCGCTCGCCATTGGCCGCACCATAAACCGGAGCAAGCATCGAGGTAAAGATCTTCGTTGGATGCCAAACGCGCGTGCCGAAGAGAACGATGCGGTTGAATCCGCCGAACTCGTCCAGATTGAGCGGTAACATTCTCCTTATCACATCTCATGAAGGTCGGCATTCTAGGAACCGGCGCAATAGCGAATAAGCATGCGCAAGCGTATGGAAATATCGGCTTCCAG
>DAISJE010000310.1:4994-5981 GCA_036821665.1 Bryobacteraceae bacterium
CGTAGCCTGCTCGAATAAAACTGAAGCGCGCGGCCGGGAATTCGCAAAGCGTTGGGGCGCAGAATTCGTCCCGGATTATAAAGAGCTGTGCCGGTATCCCGGTCTGGACTTTGTAGACGTCTGTACCTTTCCGGATTTTCATCTCGAGCCTGTTCAGGAGTGTGCCAAAATCAGGCGCGCCATTCAGGTACAGAAGCCCATTGCCACTAATCTCGATGCCGCCCGGCGGATGATCGAAGTGGCTCGCGCAGCCGGCATCACGTTCGGCGTAGCAAGCCAGCACCGCTTTGACGATGCCACAATTTTTCTCAAACGCGCCATTGCCGCCGGACGTTTAGGGCGTCTCCTTCAGGCAGACGCATACGTGAAATGGTTTCGAAGCGACGAATATTACGCGCGGCCTATTAAAGGAAGCTGGCACACGGAAGGCGGCGGCGCGCTGATCAACCAGGCCATTCATCAGGTTGACCTGCTTCTTTATCTGATCGGGCCTGTCGCGTCGGTTTCGGGCATCTGGCAACTCGGTGCACGTCACAAAATTGAATCGGAAGATATCGTGAATGCGCTGCTTTCCTACAAGTCTGGCGCGACTGGTGTAATCCAGGCAGCGACCGCGTTTTGGCCGGGATACACCGAACGGGTTGAAATCCACGGGACAAAAGGAACGGCCATTATTTCCGGTGACAGGCTGACTTCCTGGGACGTCCTCGAGGACGAGGCTGCAAACCAGTCCGACCCTGCGCCCTTGGCACACAATATCGCTTCGGGCTCTTCAGATCCGATGGCAATTGCCGTTACAACTTTCGAACGGCAGTTTCAGGATTTCGCGGCGGCCATTCGACAGCACCGGGAACCGCTCGTCAACGGTGAAGAAGGATACCGCGCACTGCAGGTCGTGCTCGGCATTTATCAGTCCTGCCGGGAGTCTCGCCCTGTTGCACTTACCCTATAAAGCGCGAGGCAAAATCGCGCGTTTTTTTCGCATCC
>DAISJE010000311.1:0-5977 GCA_036821665.1 Bryobacteraceae bacterium
GGATGGAATCCATGACAGCAATGGGCCGCGCGCCCATCGTAAAGATGTCGCGGAGAATACCGCCCACGCCGGTTGCAGCGCCTTGAAACGGCTCGATAAAGCTGGGATGGTTGTGCGATTCGATCTTGAACGCAATCGCAATGCCGTCGCCGATATCGATAATACCGGCATTTTCGCCCGGACCCTGCAGCACACGGCGGCTTTCGGTCGGCAATTTCTTTAGATGGATACGCGAGCTTTTATACGAGCAGTGCTCGCTCCACATCACGCTGAAGATGCCGAGTTCGGTTATGGTGGGCTCGCGGCCGAGCAGGTTGACTATTTTGTCGTATTCGGACGCTGTTAGCTGATGGGCCGCGATAACGTCCGGCGTGATCTTCATGAGCGCGAAACAGCAACTCCGGCATTTACAAGCGAGCCGAGAATCGCGAGACCATCGGTGCTTCCCACCAATGGATCGGCCGCTCGCTCCGGATGCGGCATCATGCCCATCACGTTTCGTTCGGCATTCAGAATACCCGCAATATTTCGAAGTGAGCCATTGCAGTTCACCCGATATCGGAGGACAACGCGGTCTTCCATTTCCAGTTGATCGAGCGTTCTTTCATCGGCGATATAGCAGCCTTCGCCGTGTGCCACCGGCAACGTGAGGGTCTGCCCCTTTGTGGCTTGATGCGTAAAGGGCGAATCGGTTGTAACTACCTCAAGAGGAATGGGCTTGCAAACAAACTTTAGATTCGCGTTGCGCACTAGAGCGCCCGGAAGCAGGCCTGCCTCCGTGAGAACCTGAAAGCCATTGCAGATTCCGAGTACAAGACCGCCATCGCGTGCAAATCTCTTGATCGTTTGCATTACCGGTGAAAATTTCGCGATTGCGCCGCAGCGAAGATAATCGCCGTACGAAAACCCGCCCGGAAGTATCACCGCATCAACATCACCAAGCGTTGTGGAATCGTGCCATATGAACTCTGCCTGTTGATGCAGATTCTGCGAGACGGCGTACCAGGCGTCGTGATCGCAATTGCTGCCGGGAAATACTACAACTCCGACCTTCATTGAGAAGAATCAGGCGCCACCGGCGGCGGGTACAGTCTTTTTGCGGCTTGCCCGCCGCTTTTCAGCGGGAGGCTGCCGATCGCTCTTCTTCAGAGCGGGAAGCACTATGGAGGTGACGAATTTCTTCTCACCGTGGTCGTCAAACTTGATCACAATGTAATCGTCGTTGCAGGAAAGCACCGAGCCGAGACCGTATTTGCCGTGCTCGACTTGGGCTCCCTGGGCGAAAGGCGGTTTGCTGGCCATGGGGCGGGACAGGTCCTCTATACATGATTGTAACAATTTGACTTAGGTTCTGTCGAAACGTGAGGAATCGGCTACTCGGCTGTTCAATCGCCCAGCTTCCCTATAATGAAGTGAGTACGCATGGAGGACCTGAAAAAGAAGCTACAGGACGAGATCGCAGCGCTTGATTACGAACTGCGCAACGAACTTCCGAAGGAGATCCTGAAGGCCCGCGCCCATGGCGATCTGAGCGAGAATGCGGAATATCATGCCGCCAAAGAGCGTCAGGCCTGGGTAAACGCACGATTAGGCCATCTGCAATCACGTCTTCGCGAATTCTCCATGGTCGATTTCACGAAGATCCCGCGCGATCGTGTCGGCCTCGGCTCGGAGGTCGTGGTTCTGGACCTCGATAAAGACGAGGAGTGTACTTACAACCTGGTCACATCCGAGGAAGCCGATGTCGCCCATGGAAAGATTTCGACAAGTTCCCCCATCGGCAAGGGCTTGTTAGGTAAGCGCGTCGGCGATACCGTAAAAATTCAGATACCGGATGGGGTCAGAGAAATGGAAATATTGCGTCTAACAACGATACACGACGCCGCTGCATCTTGAATCGAGGCGGTCTGCTGAGGAAATCTAAATGACGTACACCCGCGCAATCGGCCTGGGATCAAACAAAATTATCCGGCTTATTGTGCGAGCCTTGGCGCTCTCAAAAATCAACCCGAATGTTCTTACATTCCTGGGCTTGGTGATCAACATGGTAGCCGCGGCGTTTCTGGCTGTTGGCAGCTTTCGCACAGCCGGCTGCGTGATCATCTTCGCCGGTCTGTTCGATATGGTAGACGGCCGTGTCGCGCGAGCCACAAACCAAGTGACACGCTTCGGCGGCTTTTTCGATTCCGTACTCGACCGCTACTCCGATTTAGCGCTTTTGGTTGGCTTGTTAGTCTATTACGGCACCATTAACCGGCCGTCTTATGTTGTCCTGACCGCGGTCGTAATGACTGCGTCCGTGATGATCAGCTATACGCGTACGCGAGCTGAAAATATCATTCCCACCTGCAAGGTTGGCTTTTTAGAAAGACCGGAGCGCATCGTTCTTTTCATTATTGGAGCGCTCTTTGATCGCATGGCTCCCGTGCTGTGGATTATCGCAGTTTTGGGAAATCTTACCGTCATTCACCGGATGATCTTCACTTATCAGGAATCAAAGCGATTAGAAGAAGCGCAGCTCGGGACGCGCACAGTAGCGGCATCCAGCCACAGCACAAATCCCTAAGTTATTTACCGTCTTCCAGAATTACGACAGCTAAAGCGGTCTCGCGAGTATGGGTCAGCGAAATGGATGTCCGCTTTACACCGAGTCGTTCGGCGACCGCCCGTGCGACGCCGGTGAGCCGTAATGCCGGGCGGCCCGAACGCTCATTCACGACTTCAAAATCCTTCCACGTAACACCGAAGTTCCAGCCCGTCCCGATCGCCTTCATGCCGGCTTCCTTGGCCGCAAAGCGGGCCGCAAAGCGCTCCGCTGAATTCGCTTTACTGCTCGCATACGAGCGTTCGCCATCCGTATAGATCCTATTCAGAAATCGTCCGCCGAAGCGCTCAATGCTCTGCCGGATCCGGGCAACCTCGGCCAGGTCCGTACCAATGCCCAAAATCATACGCTTTCATTAAGCACGCTTACCGCGTCGACGTCTGACTTGTCCTTTCAATCCACCATCACGAATCTTCGCGCTCCGTGGAAAGGATTACATTACGCGGCCTGTGCGATGGGAACGTTCCGCTTGGAGGCTCTATCCTTGATTTTTTCGAAATGCAGCCCAGCGCTTTCTTTGCGCAGCAGCGATCCTTTTCCGTGCCTCCGCACTCAGAGTGCGTTTCCTGCGGTGCCCTGAGGTCGAACCGCTAGCTTCGCCCATAGCTGGAGCTGTTCTCGCCGATCTTCCACCGCGTGATCCCAGCAAGCTCCTGACCTGAGATATCTGCTCATCTAATTTGTTTCTTTGTGTTTCCAAGCCTTGCAAGGCAGCTTCTAAAATTTCTCTGCTTGGTGCCGCTGAGGTTTTAGCCATACAACACTACTTAGTAACACATTAAAGACGAAATTCCTAGGCAGCCGCCACTAAGGTTCCGAATAGCACATCAAAGTTACTGGGCCATCGTTTACCAGACGGACATCCATGTGTGCCTGGAACACTCCGCTTTCTACTTTTACCCCGGCCTCCCGGCAAACTCTTATGAAGTACTGATAGAGTGGTCGTGCAATTTCGGGTCGCGCGGCCTCCGAGTAAGACGGCCTGTTACCCTTTCGCGTCTCTCCGTAAAGGGTAAATTGAGAGATCACGAGCAACTCCCCCGCAACCTCGGTCAAACTGCGATTCATCTTACCTTCAAGATCCGGAAAAATACGCAGCCGCAGCACTTTCTCGGCTAATTGCGCAGCCTGAATCTCGGTATCGTCCCGGTGTATTCCGATGAAAACCAACAAACCTTTTCCAATTAGACCGGTAACAAGGCCATCAACTAAAACACTTGCTTCGGATACTCTTTGCACAAGGGCGCGCATATAAAAATGTTGACAAGAGAAGGAGTCGACATATGGACGCCACTCTTACGGCTTCGGAGCGCCATGTTTTTTCATACCGGAAGGCAACGATCGGATCTACTCGCGCCGTAAAGTCAGGATGTCGATCGCGTGTTCGATTTCTATAGCCTGTTCAGCTTCATGGGCTTCGCTATTACTTTTTCCGAGCAGCGATTAGCATGCCGGCGGTTAATGCTTTGCACCGCTTCACGAGCAAATCGCGATAAACCACCGGCCTGCGTGCAGCACAGAACCGCCCGAGAGCTCTTCGATAAGCTGCGCAGGCGTGAAGTACCGCTTGTAAACCGTATGGCGCGAACCGTCGTTGAGCTGCCGTTCTTGCATTTCCTCCGGCATTACATCCGCCCGCAAAGCCGCATCGACAACGAGCACCTTCTCCGCCACACGCCTGCACTCTTTGACAAACTCGGCCCGCTGTGCGCCGGCTAAATGGCCGTAAAAATGGCCCGTCAACAGGCACTCAAAACTACGCGAAGGGAACGGCAAATTGAACGCATCGCCTTGAACGACCAGTCCGCCCGCGAATCGGGCGCGGGCAATCTTCAACATCGAGGGGCTCTGATCGAGAGCGATCACCCGCCCCGGCAAATATCGCGTCAGAAATCCGGTTCCGCAGGCCACATCCAGAATCGAGCGAAAAGGAAGCTCGCCAAGCATCCTGCTCAGTTCCTCGCGTTCCGTATCCCAGCCGGGCCGCTCGCGAGCGGCATAGAGGCCGGTTCCCAAGTACCAGTCGTCATACTCCGGCGCGCGCTTCTCGTAGTATGCTTTCTCTGTCTCCTTCATACTTTCATTTTTGGCTAGATCCGAAGGAGTCACAATAAAGGACAACCTGTTCGGGTATGGGTAGCCGGCAGTTGAATCCGCGAAATCGCATCACGATTTGTGTTTTATTTTCTTCCAAGGTCTAGTAAAATCTTGGGAGCCATTCCAAATTTAAAACGGAAACTGGGCGTCATGTTCAAAACACGGAAACTCCGTCCTGATTTAGCGCGAGAAGCAGCGTTAACACGCGGCGAAAAAAGCTCCGCGCAACGGACGTATACAAGTACGGATGTTGCAAAGGTCGCCCAGGTCAGCCTGCGGCAACTGCAATGGTGGGATGAACGCAAGGTAGTTTCACCCCGGCATGAAGGGCACAAACGAATCTATCTCGCCGAAGAAGTCATTGAGATCACAGTTATCGCAGAACTTCGGCGTAAGGGATTTTCACTACAAAAAATACGCCGCGTTCTGCGATTTCTACAACGGGAGATGGGACGCCGCCTGGCGGATGTCTTGTCCTCTAATTCCAGGCTCCATCTTCTAACCGACGGAAAATCGATTTACCTGGAAGACCAACAGGACCGGATTATCGATCTTCTGAAAAATGCTCGTCAGCCTATGTTTCTGGTCTGCGTTAGCGATCAGGTGAAGCGGTTGGACGAGGCGCCGAAAAAAGGCATGCGCAGTGAAACGGGGCTAGCCAGGAGAGCGCGAGCGGCGGTCTGATTTCGGAGCACGGAACTCACTAGCGCGATAGCCGCGATTCGCGGCTGTTACCGCCGGAACCCGCCACTTTTACGTCTATACTGGAAGCAGACCCTGGAGGTTTATTTGTCGTCCCAGCGGCGGTATTTCCTGTTCGTCCCTCTATTCCTTGCCTCATGCGCCCT
Organism: Bryobacteraceae bacterium; assembly: GCA_036821665.1. GTDB lineage: Bacteria > Acidobacteriota > Terriglobia > Bryobacterales > Bryobacteraceae > Bog-105. The sequence goes on from DAISJE010000311.1 coordinate 5,551, forward strand.
TATCGGCGGCGTGTTCGGTCCCGGTATCCAGTCCGTTTCGGCAGCCCCTCAAGCGCTGCAACGCAATGTGAGCGTTACTTCCGATGAAGATGTAAAGGCCAGTCTCGAAGCATTCACCAAGATTTACGATATCGTCGATCAGAACTACGCAGATAAGTTAGCGCCGGATAAGGCCATATATAAGGGTGCGATTCCCGGCATGTTGCGGACGCTCGATCCGCATTCGAATTTTTTCGATCCGAAGGAATATGCGGGACTCCGTGAGGAGCAGCATGGCATGTATTTCGGTATAGGCATGCTGATCGGTCCTCAGCCGCGTACCGGCAAACCGATGGTGATCCATCCATTCGGGGGAACTCCGGCGTATAAAGCCGGTATCCGGCCGGGCGATCTTCTCATGCAAGTGAACGACAAGCGCGTGGAAAAC
>DAISJE010000312.1:0-5967 GCA_036821665.1 Bryobacteraceae bacterium
GAGCCATGCGAGGCCGTTGTTGTACGCAGCGGGCAGGATCCTATCGTTGTCAATCTCGATATTGAAAGTCCGGAAGCGGCGGGTACGGGATGTCTTGATATTCCGTTTCACCCGAACTCGTAATCTAGCGTGGTGTTTCCGAAGTTTCTAGAGCGAACAGGAGGACGGGATCGAACGGGTAAAACGGGACAGGCAACGAATTTCCGAGTCGTGCGTGATCCTGCATAACGCCTACGGCGGGACAGGCACGACTGCCGCTCGCGCGTTCAACGTGCCGCGGTGTTAGAGACGTGCCGTTGCGCTCAGGACAGTCGAGCCAGTCCCGCTGTTCAGAAAGTCTGGAACAGAAGACTAGGACTGCTCCGCTCCCGTTGGTCGCGGCTCGGACTCATTTTTGAGCCGTACACGTGGGTTTGCAAAAAAATAGCGGGATAGCAGCGCTAACTGATCGAGCCGCAACGGTTACGGAGCGGTGTCGGGATTTCAGAACCTGGCTGTTTAAGAATGGTATGGAACAGATCAACCATGTCCATCACTCGCCGCCATTTCCTACAGAGCACCGGCATCGCAGCCGGAACGTTAGCAGCGACAGAAGCCACCTCTGCCGCGCAAGAGCCAACGAAACCGGTTTCGCCAAACGATCGCGTGCAAATTGGCTGCATTGGCTTCGGCATTATGGGCCAAGGCGACATGAAGACCGAAGCGGGGCTGCCCGGCGTCGAAATCGTCGCTGTTTCGGACGTCTACGATGGCCGGCGCACTCTCGCCCAGGAACGCTACGGCAAGCACGTCTTCACTACGCGCGATTACCGCGAACTGCTAGCCCGCCGCGATGTCGACGCTGTCATTATTGCGACGCCGGATCACTGGCATGCTCGTATCGCCACTGACGCGCTCCATGCAGGCAAAGACGTCTATTGTCAGAAACCAATGGTTCGGGAAGTGGAAGACGGCCACATGGTCATCGAAGCCCAAAAGCAGACCGGCCGCATTCTTCAAGTCGGCAGTCAACGAGTCAGTTCGATTCTCTACGCCAAAGCTAAGGAACTCGTCAAAAGTGGCATGATCGGCCAGATCCACCTGGTCGAGGCTTACATCAACCGCAATTCGTCGCTGGGGGCCTGGCAATATACAATTCCGCCGGACGCCTCCCTTCAAACGATCGATTGGGATCAGTTTCTCGGGAGTGCGCCGAAAATTCCGTTCGAACCCGTTCGCCTGTTCCGATGGAGAAATTATCGAGCCTATGGCACCGGAATTCCCGGCGATCTCTTCGTTCATCTTTTTACAGGGATCCATTTCGTTATGGACAGCGTTGGTCCGCAGCGCGTTGCGGCTACCGGCGGACTCTATTACTGGAAGGACGGCCGGGACGTGCCGGATCTGATGATGGGCCTCTATGACTATCCGGAAACCCCATCTCATCCGGGCTTTCAGATAAATTTCAGCGTCAACTTTGAGGCGGGCAGCGGCGAAGGAGCCGATTCGCAAGCGTTCCGATTCATTGGCACCGAGGGCGTTCTCAATCTTTCCGTCGGCAATTCGCTTTCAATTTCCAAGCGACCGCGCGAGCTGGATCCCGGAACCACGGCTGCAACATTCTCGAAAAAGATTCAGGAGCAAGTTCTTGCCGAGCATAAAGCTAAGTACCCGCCCCGCCCGGAAACCGCCGATTCGTTACAACTCGATGCCATTGAAACATTCCCGCTGCCGCGAGGCTACTCCGAGCAAGTAGCGCACCATCAAACGTTCCAAAATGCCATTCGTACCCGCACTCCGGTCGTGGAAGACGCCGTCTTCGGCCTTCGGGCGGCCGGCCCCGCGCTGATGTCGAATGTCTCCTACTTTGAGCGTCGTATGGTCTCTTGGGATCCAGTGAACATGCGCATGCTGTAGCCGGGTTGAAAAACCGCTCCCCGACGGTCGCGGCTCCGTAAGGAGCAATGAACAAGCGCTTTCTGCTAAATTTTGGACCGAAAATCAGGCCGTGCGCTGAATCGTATCGAAATCGCTCAGCATCTGGTTAGCTTTGGGAAGCAGTCACAATAATTCGCAAAGGAGACTACATGGCTACTCAGGCTCAGACCGGTATAACCACTCAGCAAGTTGCAAACACGCTCGTACAGCTTTGCTCTCAAGGGAAATTCGAAGAAGCAACAAAGACCCTCTACTCGCCCGATATTGTCAGCGTCGAAGCTGGCGCGCCTCCTGGGCAATCGCGTGAGACTAAGGGCCTTCCTGCCGTACTAGCGAAAGGTGAATGGTGGGTCAATAACCACGAGGTCCACTCGGCAAAGGTCGAAGGACCTCTAGTGGCCGGGTCGCACTTCGCAGTCACATTTAAACTGGATGTAACTTTCAAGCCGGAATCCAAACGCTTTCAGATGGAAGAAATTGGCGTTTATAAAGTGGATGGCGGAAAAATCGTTTACGAAGAGTTTTTCTACAACGTGTAGCTGTATTGATGCCGTTTCGGCCTCTAAACGCAGAAACGCGCAATCCTGATTCGCCCGCGGTGCTGGTGCATGAACGATAGTAAAGGGCGGACCCGTTATCGTGTCTCGTTCGTGCGCCAGTAGCTGGAGTTATCCGGCACGGATATAATCGCGTCGAGACATATGGTTCTGTCCGTCCACGCAAAATGACCGACCAACAAACTGAATTTTCGAAGCCATCCCGAAGCTGGTGGGCGAGCATTTTGAAAGATATTCAATTCTGGGTCCCATTTGCGGTGCTTGTGGTGGGAATCCTGGTTCTACGCTGGGTGGAATAACGCATGGAAAACAACACGTTAAGCCGCCCGGCCGCGGAACAAGTAAGCGACTATTCGCGGCAAAAGAAACTCCACCGGTTGGGAATTTTTTGCGGCATCTCTGCGGCCCTGTGGTTGGCCGGTGCTGAGGCACCCACGAAACTGGTAACCGTTTCAGTTTCGCCGCTAGTGATCTCGTTCATGATGGTGGCGGGCGCCTTTATCTCCCGCTGGAGTTTGCCGGCTCTGATTCGCGGTACGCGGGACACCTTCACAGATACGAAACACGTGCCTCACCTGGTGGTCTGGGGCGTGATGGCAGGATGCCTTTGGGCAATCGGAAACACGCTGACGATCTTTGCTGTAAAAGACATCGGATTGAGCCTTGCTTTTCCCTTATGGAATTCAAATAGCCTAATTGGGATCTTGTGGGGCACGCTGCTATTTAAAGAGCTGCACCGGGCAGCCTGGTTCCGAAAACTCGCAGTGGTGGGAGGCGCACTCGTCATTTTTCTGGGCGCAATCCTCATATCCGCGGCTTCCACATCGCAGACAGCTCATGGAAACGCCATCCATGGAATTGCCGCTGCATTGGGTGCAGGACTGATGTTTGGCTCGATGTACATTCCTTATCGCAAGGCGTACATCACCGGGATGAACCCACTTACCTTTTTAACTTACTTCACGTTTGGAGAAATAACCACCGTAACGTTATTAGCGATTGTTTTTCTGGGTGGCGTGGGGCCGTTCTGGCATGAACTACTCGCGAATCGCGAAATTCTGTTTTGGCCCTTGTTGGGCGGATTTATGTGGGTCGTGGGCGATCTGTTTCAAAATTATGCGACGAAATACGTCGGCATCAGCCGCGGAATTCCTCTATCGAATACGAACCAGCTCTGGGGTTTGTTATGGGCAATTTTCGTATTCAGTGAACTGCACGGCCTAAGCGGCAACGTATACCTCGAAGTGATCGGCGGCTCGATTCTCATGGCAGCAGGCGCCGTCGCGATCGCATGCTCATCTGCTTCGGAGAGCGAATATTCCAGTTGGAGAGAAGCAGCGCGCCGCGAAACCGAACTGTACGGGATCTCTCCGAGCTACGTAACGGCTCGAATGGAAGGCCATGAAGTGGATGTCAACTCAGTGCGCCGAACTTGGTTTGACTGGCTCCTGGTCACAGCGGCTACGGTCATATTTGTCTTGCTTGGATGGATGGCGCGAGTTCCAAAGATGGAAATTCAGATGGGATGGCTGGCCGCACTGAGTGCCGCTATGCTGCTGGTTCTTGTCGCGGCTGGGTATGCTTTGTGGCGGGTTACGAAATTTATTTGAGCGCGTATTGAATGACTTCGGCAGCATTCTCAGGACCAAGCGCCCCGCGCATGCCTGCTGAAATGACTTGTTGTGCGCGGACGCCGTCGCGATGGGTTGTGGGGAAGGGTTTGCCGGCCCTGCAGCATTCAATGAAGGCGGCCAGTTCGGCCTTGTATGCCGGCCCAAAGCGGTCTACAAACTCCGGCAGTTGCCGGCCGTAATCGCGCATCGAAAACGTCCGGTATGCTGTCGGATTCCGGCTGCCCCGTTTGCCGTAAGCCTCGACAGTAACATCAAAAGGCTTCTGGTCGAAGTGGCCCACATGAATCTGGCCTTCCTCGCCGAATATCACGGTCTCTACGCGGTAACCCGAAACGTGATTACGGCTGACCTGGACCTGCGCGACCAAGCTCTCGTCGAACCACAAATAGAGCAACGCATCATCAAAATCTTCTTCGCACGTGGTGAGGGCATGGCTATAAATGCGAGTACCGATGCTGACCGCCTTGGAAGGCATGCGTCCGGTGAGCCATAAAATCTCATCTACGTTGTGGATGGACATATCGGCAAGGATGCCCCCGCTTTTGTAGCCGTTCGGAGCGGGATTCGAATCCTCAAGCGCCGAATAAATTTTGAAAACTCGTCCGATTGCTCCGCTTTCGATCAATTGTTTGGCGTAGAGAAGCGGCTCGTCAAAGCGCCGTTGAAACGCGAGCATAAGGGCTTGGGGGTGGTCCCGTTCAAGCTCTGCGGCGAATTTTATATCCGCCTCAAGCGTTCCGGTGAGCGGCTTCTCCAGCAGTACACGGTGTCCGGCTGCAACCAGAGTAGCCGCATGTTCGCGGTGATTTTCCGTCGGCGTAACAATTACCGTTGCGTTACAAATACCGGCTTTTGCCAATTCGTCGACAGACGAAAAAACCGGTATCTGGGTATTCCATTCGGCATTAAGGCGTTCTCCCCGGCTCGCATCGAGATCGGCAAACGCTACTAGCTCGCAGGCGTGTGTATCGCGGGCCAGTTCCAGCGCATGCAGCGCATGAACGGTTCCCATTCTTCCAAGGCCGGCTACGGCAAGCTTTAAGGGTTCAGACATGGCTTTGCGAAAGGCGTTTCAACGAACGATTGTATGCGGACTATATTTCGGTACAGACGTTTAAGTAGCTTTGGTAAACTATCACAGCAGTTTCCAAACCTTACCTGCAGGTACGACCAGGCGGTTGTTTTCCTACTTGTGTCACCGGCCGTAGTGATCGATACGGACGACCGGCGACCGGCGGGTTTCTCGCGAGAATCGTCTGACATGCTCGATTTCTTTTACAAGTTGTTTTCGACGGATTTCATGCCGCATGTGTATTGCTTGCGGATACCGAGCCTGATCTGGATGCACGCGCTCTCAGACGGGTTGGTGGCGCTGTCATATGTGCTAATCCCGGCAGCCCTCATTCATTTGATACGGAAACGGAGAGATATCGTATTCCACTGGATGTTCGTCCTGTTTGCCGTGTTCATCCTCAGTTGCGGAGCTACACACGTAATGGGGGTGGTTACCCTATGGCGGCCGGCTTACCGTCTGGATGGACTTATTAAAGCCATCACGGCGATAACGTCATTGCCCACCGCATTCCTTCTCTGGCGGCTGGTTCCGGAAATGGCGGCCATTCCGAGTCCGTCGCGGTGGCGGCAGGCAAATGAAGAACTACAAACCGAAATTCAGGAACGGAGGCGTGCCGAAAGGGAGATTTGGACACTGAATGCCGAGTTGGAAAAAAGGGTGGAGGAACGCACGCGCGAACTTGGGGAAAAGAATAAGCAGCTTGAACAGATGGCTTCGAAGCTTCGTCGCACAAATGCGGAACTGGAGCAATTTGCCTATGCTGCAGCTCACGATCTCCAGGAGC
>DAISJE010000313.1:0-5964 GCA_036821665.1 Bryobacteraceae bacterium
CTATTTGCATTCGTGAACGACTCGCTGCGCGGCTTCCTTGAACCCGTTCCGAGATTCTCGTTAGCGACCGAATAATCTGGCGCTGAAGATCCAGCACCGGGGCTTTGACGCCTATGGGTAGATCGCTCCGCCGGATGTGTTCAAGACTAAGCATGTATACGAGCGTGCGACTCCCGGCTGCCGAAACCACGAGGTGCACAGGTATAAAGATGCCCGATGCGCGATCCACCGCCGTTGCCTCTAGCACGAACGCCGGACTATCAATGAGGAGAACGCGACACGGTGGCACATATATATCGAGTGCGCGCTTGACTCTTTGTGCCGCATCGATCTCCGCGGCAATAGCGAGCTGGTCCGCGCGGATAGCTCGACGAACTTTCGCTAGCGCGGAATTGAACGGGCTGTCGACAATAAACGCCATTGTAGACATGTCTCCGTTCTCCAGCATGACGAGATCATCCTGTTGCATTTCATAACGCGAGGTGCAATTGAGTGGCCACGCACATATTACGACAGCTTGAAGCAATCCGCCTTTCACTTTGCTACAGCCAAATGCCGACCGCCGCACTCAGGCCAGTCTTGTGCCCTAAAAGGCGCAGCGATGGCTCTTTCGGGACATTCGTTAAAGGGCCATGGACGATCTTCACGCAGCAACAAGCCTCAGGTTGCCGCGAAGTCAACGAGATGCGACGCACATTCGGCACGCGCGCCATTGGCCGCCCTTTTGCATTACTGAAGAGCGGAAAGCGATATGAGAGCCCAGATTGAACGTTGGGAAAACGAAGGAGGACGAGTGCCTTTCATTGAGATGCAGAGCGGCCGGGTCAGAACCGGCACGACGGTTACAGAAAAGGAGATGACCGCTATGAATACCACGGTAACGAACGATGGAATCGGAATTCCGGAACCAGATTTGCGTGAAGGCGCCCGTGTCCTTACTCAACTTCTGGCAGACGAGCACGTTCTATTTCAAAAGCTGAGGAACTACCATTGGAACGTTCGGGGTCTGCACTTCAGCGAACTGCACAATCTGTTCGAGGGCCAATATGAACTGGTCGCAAGGAGAATCGACGAAGCTGCCGAGCGCATACGGCAACTCGGATATCCTGCGCCGGCGACGCTGACGGAGTTTCTGCAACTCACAAATTTGAGTGAGTATCCCGGGGATTATCCCAATGCGAGCGTGATGATTGGAAACATCCTCGAGGATCACGAATTATTGGCGCGCTATATCCGTCGAGAAATCGAAGCGGAGAACGGCTGCCAACTGGATATCGGAACGATCGATTTTATGACCGGCCTATTACGCGACCACGAAAAGATGGCCTGGATGCTGCGGGCGACGCTATCCGTTGTGGGCGAGCGATGAAAGTGCTCTCCCTTCGCCAGTTCGCCTGCTCCTGGGCAATTGAGTGTCTTTAAGTATCCTCACTCGATATCCGCGAGCCAGCAGCCGACGGCTCGCGTCTGAGGATGGGCAACAGGTTTTCCTGCAAGAACGGCAGAGATGGCATCTTCCAGGTCGTGCGTCTGCGCCTCGCGCCGGGCTGTGCCCACATTCACATAGCGGTCGTCAATCCGGCCGTGGTATTTCAGATTGCCTGCCGCATCGAAAACGGCAGCTTCCGGCGCAATGGTGACATGTGCGCGTTTGACCAACTCGTGATCCGGATCGCGCAAGGGTATCCCGGGAAAATTGTAATCTTTGATGTGCTTCTCGATGGATGCCGGTGTTTCCGTCGCATCGGGATAGATCATCCAGAACCGAACGCCTTGCGCCTGAAACTCGTGTGCGAGACGCTGCAGTTCCGGGGCGTAACGATTCGTGATCGGGCAATCCGTCCGAACAAACAGCAAGACCTGCGCCCGGGCGTGCGATGCAAACGGATCAACCGGCTTACCAGCTAAATCGAGGGTTCCAGCAAAACAGGCAGATGCAATACAGAGCAGAGCCGCTATCGATGCTGCCGGTAGGAGCGGGCTGATATTCAGCGTTCGTGGGGCAGACGCTTCGTCTGCGCGCGCCCCTCGGGCGCGCTGTTCCGATTCCGTTGAATTCTCGAAGAGCCGGGCGGAGCGCCCGGCGCAGGGCACGGCCCTGCCCCACAAAAATTGCAAGGTTTTGGGAAAACTTAACCTAAAACACAAAATTCAACCCGCCACGAATGGAACGCGGAGCTTGGACCACCAGCAAAGTATGTCCGTCTCCGGTTGATAAAGGAATGTAGCCTTGCGCCAACAGATTCCGAAGGTCTGCCGTAAGCTCAATCCGTCCCGGCAAGCCGAAGAAGGAAGGAAGCGGTTGTTTAACCATTACATTCAGCCCCGGCATGACGTAGGTGTTCTGTGTTGTGAACACATGATTGGGGATAAGCGCCCGATCGTCCACCCATCCGTAGTTCGCTGATATCTTCGTGCCTGTTACTGGGCTGACGGTTTTCAGATTTGCGGTCGCGATGTTATACGTACCGCGATTCAGGAATCCCGGTTGGCTCCTGGAGTCGTTCCACAATCCGGAGGGATCGCCGGTGAATCCGCCCATGCGTCCATATGCCGCGGCGACCTCGATGGTATCTTTCAGGCGCTGATCTATCGAAGTCAGGTATCCATGCCGCCGATAGCTGCCGATGTTGTAGGTGGACGTGCGTGAGATTCCATCCGACAGGAGATCGTTTGCATCCAGAGCTGAGAGAGTGCCGTCCACATTCATCCGGCCATTGGAAACATCTTCCACAAAGGCGCTCGCGGCGTAAGTGCGTGAGCCGGATACTTTCTGATAGCCGAGTTCGTAATTCTGAGTTCGCTGCAATTCCAGACGCCCGCCCCGAACCGAAACCTGCGGCAGTCTTGCAAGGGCATTAACGGCATTTAGCAGATCGTCGTTGGGAGGCTGAATTTCCGCAATCGCGGCCTGAGATTGTTGATGAGCGCTCAATTCATCCGGCCGGCCGCCATCGCTATAAGCCGCGATCACTTCGCCTATGGCACCCATACCCACCGTCAGGCGGGCAAATGGACTGATCCGGCTGGTGTGCTGGAGATAATCGACCGACTCTCCAGTCATCCCATATTCGATGTGAACGTTTTCCAACGGATCCGCTGTATTGTAGAAACTCAACGACATGGTCCGCAGGACCGGGATAGAGCCGTTGACGCCCACTCCGCCTGGTAACTGGCCGACAGCGGCGGGAGATCCCATCGCGCCCAATTGCGAGACGGTGAGCGTGATCTCGGGCGGATTGCTCATTAAGGGGCCATCGGCGTTGCGGCTGTAAATAGCACACAAGCCCATCACAGCAGGCCCTGCAAATCCGTTCTGGCCGTAGCTGCCTGCCAACTGGACCTGATTTTTACCGAAAACATTGGTTGAAACCGCAAACCCTGTGCCCAGATCCGTGCTGGCGGAATCAGAATCGATCAGGCCGCCATCGCCGCCCGATACAGAAACCATGGCGTGCGTACCGGAAAAAATTCGGGGATGCAGGCCGTGACTCCTACCGTCAGCCTCGTCCGATGCGGCCAGGTCCACGGGCAAGAACCGGGTAATCGGCCGGGTCGCCGGCGATGAGCGAAGTGCCCATTTCCAATCGTCCGTCATACCCTGGGTCGGCAACCGGTAGCTGACCTCGACGCTGCTAAAGAGGGTGGCCAAATGGATCTGAAGGATGCTATCCACGCCGGCTTTTACCGCGACCTTGTCGCGCGAGACCGGCAGAAAGCTTGCCAGAGATACATGTACGGAATAAAGATCGATCGGTAGATTCGCGAAAGCGAAGCGCCCGTCGGGCGCAGTCAGGACCTTGGCAATACGGCGATCATATTTATTGAAGAGGAGAACGGTCGCTCCCATCTGAGGCGTGCCGTTGGCGTCCAGGACTGACCCGAGCAGGTTTCCGGTGACCGGCAGGGACAAATCCGCAGCACAAGCTCCGCCCGAGAAGGCCAGCAAGCCAACCAGGCTGACCCCAGCCAACGCGATCGTTGTAGCGAATTGTCTACCCGCGAAAACCGACTGCAATTTGCCCTTTCGCGCCCTCGCGTCTATGACTAGCCGCGATCTCTATGATGTTACCGTAAATTCGGCCGAGGGAGTAATGCTCTGGTTCTTAAGGGCATCTGTGACCTTCAGTACCAGCTTGTATTTACCCGGCGCGAATCCCCTCAGCTTAATCTGTTTCTCCGCTGTCACCAGGAACGGTGAGGCGTTTTGAATGTTCTTAATGTTGTCCGTGACCGACGCAACGGTTTTATTATCGGCCGTGTTGATCACTTCGTATTCGATGGTGCCTTCCGGCTTTTTGGTTTTCTGATCCATGCCGAGGTTGTAAAACTCGGTGTAGACGCCCATCGTTTCGTTCTGCTTGAAGGTATTACCTACGCGCGGGCGCACCTTGGAGCTGCGGATCACAAACTGACCGGTTCCAATGCTGTTGGTGGGCACGCGCTCCAGTTCGTCAGCCAGAATCACGCTGCTCGACGCTAATTGATCCTCATCATAGTGCGGTACGACCAGGGCCTGTTCATAGTTGTTGACCGTATTGCCCACGGTATCCTTCGCAACGATGTTGAGCCGGTACGTCCCGGGCGCCAGCGGTATTCGCTTTGAATAAATCTGCGAACCGTTCATCGCCTGCTGCAACATTTCGGCGGGAACTTGCGCGCTAACCGTATCTTCAAACCAGTTGACCGAGCGACGGGTCAAGGTCGTAATGCGGCCGTAAATATTCACCGTTGCCTTCGCAACCTTGTCCTTGGTCGCAAAATTCAAGTCGCTGTTCTTGAACTGAACGCAGATATTGGCGTAAACGGTGGCGTCGGTCACGCGGATGAAATCCGATCGTACCTGCATGGGGAGCGTGTTGTAGCGAATGTTCGAGCTGACGATCGCATCCAGATCTTTGAACTTGATAGCTGGCGCTTTCATCAGGTTGGCGTATTGCTCCAGCCGGGTGAATTCGTTCATGCTCTCCGGCAGGGGTTGATTGCCGGTGCCGAGATGTGTTCCGTCGGTGCGCTGGAAACGCTGGGTCTTATCGGCCATGCCCATCTGTTCGGCCATGGTCAGACCTGCGCCAGGCACGTACAACAACGCGTCCTTCTCTTCCGGATCCAACGCGATTTTGTACTCGCCGGACATTGTCTGATCGACAAATTCGATGATGACGTTCGTACCCACGCCGTCGATGTACCGGTAGCGCCAATCTTCGAACGGATAGGTGGACGTTTCGCCGCCCCCTTCTTCGATGGGCCGCTCATAGCTGCCGCCCGAAGGATGCGAATCGATCTCGTCCGGCGGCCCGTACTTGATGTAAATCATGCCCCGGTCGGTCTTCCATCCCGGTATGCCCGAAGCGTAATGGTCGTTCGCGTAGGCGATGCGGCGATAATGCTCTTCTTTGTATTCGTTCTCTTCGGTGTCGGGCGTCGGATCGCGGCGCAGCCAGAACTGCTCCACAAACTGCTGCCGTTCCTCGTCCGTCTTGAGACGCTTAAAAGCCTGTTTCTCCTCATCGGTGATGATGTACACCACGTCTTCGTTGAGCCATTTCTTCCAGGGGCCGGCAAGCTCCTTCTCCAGCGCTTTTTGTTTCTTGGCAAGCTGCTTCTTGGTCAGCGGTTTCGAAACTGTCTGATCGCTGGAACTGCTGGAGCTGTTTTGGGAGCTATTTTTTTCTGCCAGGCCGGCCCCGGCGATCAGGGCAAACGCGGCAATGCCAACCAGGAACTGCAAACGGAAGGCAGGGAAAGGCTTCATAACGAGAAAAACCACCTCTGTAGGCTGTTGAGGGCTACACCATTCAGTCTAAGTGCGTTTCGATTCAACGTCAACCGCTCCCGAGACGTGCGGGGCTAATCGGCGGTTTCATCTCTCCGCCTGTGGGCTCAAATCGGGGACACTCCGGGCTAATTTCCGGATCGCTGCGGCGTCCGATCAGCAGGCGTGTCCCCCGATTTTCTAACCAC
>DAISJE010000314.1:0-5953 GCA_036821665.1 Bryobacteraceae bacterium
TACCGGAGCCAAGGAAACCCCCGACAACAATGAGAAAGGGAAGAGTATCAGACACCTATTTCTTCTTTTTTCGACCACTGCGCCCGGCGTCAATTGCCACCGCAAACTGCAGCTTATGCTCGACCGTATCCACACGATCCAGGCGCACACGAAGCTTATCGCCGATTGAGTACGTTTTGCGGGTTCGTTCGCCGATGATTTTTCGGCCGTTTTCGTGGTAATGAAAGCGATCATTCCCTAGCGTTTCTATCGGCACCAGGCCTTCGACAAAAAGCTCGGTCAATTCCACAAAGAAACCGAATTTCGTAGTGCTGATAATCAGAGCATCGAATTCATCGCCGACACGATCCTGCATGAATTTGACCTTTTTCCACTCGATCAACTCGCGTTCTGCTTCCGCCGCGCGGCGTTCTGTGAAAGACGTGTCATCTCCAATCTCGCGAAGCGCCGGATTTTCGAACAGCGGCTCTTGCGTATCCAAATGATGTGAGAGGATACGGTGCACGATCAGATCCGGGTAGCGGCGGATCGGTGATGTGAAATGCGTATAGGCCGGAGCCGCAAGCGCGAAGTGCCCCTCGTTGACATTACTGTAGCGTGCCTGTTTGAGCGAGCGAAGCATAAGGTAGCTGAGAATGCGCTCCTCCGGTTTGCCGGCAATTTTGGCAATCAGCCTCTGGTAATTGCGCGAAGAGATCTCGAGATCCGAACGCGCCAGCACGAGGTCTTTTCGCACTTTGCGTCCGTCGCGTCTCCTGTCCACGACCGGAAACTTTTTTACCGGGATGGCGCCCAGGCCAAGCGAATAGCCGAAATGAGTCGCAATCTCTTCAAAATCCATCACCCGCTTGGGCTCGGGCCGCTCATGGATCCTGTAAAGAGTTGGAACTTCTGCGGCTTGCAGGTGCCCAGCAACTGCCTCATTCGCAGCCAGCATGAACTCCTCGATGATCCGGTGAGCGATGTTGCGCTCGGCCCTGGTGACGCCGATCATCTGGCCGGACAAGTCCAACTCGATGTTGGTCTCGGGCATATCGAAATCGATTGAGCCGCGCTTCGTTCTTTTCCGATTCAGGATTAAAGCAAGCTCGCGCATTAGCTCAAATCGCTTCACGAGCTTTTGATACCGCTCCCGCATAGGTGCATCGCCTTCCAATACGCGAAATACGTTCGTATAGGTCATGCGCTCGGCACTGCGGATTATGCCGCGTGTGAAATCTTGCGCGACGACGTCTCCCTGCCGGTCGATTTCAAGCAACGCGGAGAGTACCAGCCGGTCCTCGTGCGGCCGTAACGAGCAGATATCGGTTGATAGCTCAACCGGCAGCATGGGAACGGCACGATCGGGAAAATACACGCTGGTGCCGCGCAGCAGGGCTTCTTCGTCGATTGGCGTCCCTGGCTGGACATAATGACTTACGTCGGCGATGTGCACTTGCAGCGCGAAGCGCCCATTCGATAGCTGTTCCACCCAAACAGCATCGTCGAAATCGCGCGCCGTCTCGCCATCGATGGTCACAATATCGAGATCACGAAAATCACGCCGCTTTTCCAATTCCTGCGCCGAAATGTCGTGTGAAATTCTTCGCGCCTGCCCAATGACTTCTTCTGGAAATTCATGCGGGAGATGATGCTTGCGAATCATGATTTCGACATCGACGCCGAAATCGTCGGGATAGCCAAGCACTTCGATTACCCGGCCGGCACCATGATCCCCATTCTCCGGAAATTCCAGGATTTCGACATTCACGACCATTCCATCGAGGTCCTCCGCCGACGTAATCGATAGCGGTTCGGCGCCAACCCGGTTCACTGCCGTATGCCGCTCCGGCAACTCGAGGCCTTTCGGGATTGCAATCCATTGCTGAATGCGGTCGTCCGACGGAACGACATAGTTGCCGCGCCGTTTCATGCGGAACTCGCCAACCAAAGTGACATGTGCGCGCCGCAGGATGCGCAGAATTTCGCCTTCCGCCCGGCCCTCACTGACGATTCGCCGGATATGCACCAAGGCCCGGTCGCCATGCATCGCCTTTGACGCTTCATCGGGAGGAAGAAAGATGTCTCCCTGTATGTTTTCGTTGATCTGGTCGGGAATTAGAAATCCGAAACCGTCGCGGTGAATGGAGACGCGGCCGGCCGCGTATTCGGCGTTAGCGCCAACCGCAACATAATGCCCGGATCGCAACTCGACAAGCAAACCCTTCTCCGCCAGGCGATCCAGCGCATCCTCTAACGAATCGCGCTTCTCGCCTTGCAGCCGCAACTCGCGAACAAGTTGCTTGTATGTTGCGCGCGCGTGCGGCAGTTTGCGGATATGTTCCAGCAAGCTCGCATCGCTGAAGGATGTGTGCACAACCGCATTATAGGAACCGGGCGCGATGTCGATATATTGACCTGCATGGAACTAAAAGCGGTTCGATTAGCGATTCCCGAAAACGGGAACATCATTGTCGGGCAGAGCCATTTCATCAAAACCGTTGAAGATATCTACGAGGCTATGGTCAACACTTCGCCTCATCTTCAGTTCGGGGTTGCATTCAACGAAGCATCCGGCGATTGCCTGATTCGGTTTGACGGAAACGATGAGGAACTCAAACAAAATGCCATTCAGAACGCGACGGCTCTGGCGGCCGGACATGCTTTCGTGGTGGCGTTGCGAAACGGTTTTCCGATCAATGTCCTCGGCCGCATCCGGGCGGTTCCCGAAGTGGCGAACATTTATTGTGCAACAGCAAATCCCGTTGAAGTAATCGTGGCGGAAACGGAACAGGGGCGGGGAATCCTGGGCGTCATCGATGGTTTTGCGCCCAAAGGCGTCGAGACGGAATCACACGCGAAAGCGCGTGTGGAGTTGTTGCAAAAATTCGGGTATAAGCGCTGAATCTACGGCTCTAAGTAGTGCCTGGCCTGGATTACTTCGCAAAAAAAGGACGTACGGAGCAGAAACCGCGCAAAACCGCCAGTGGAGTGACGGCCGGACTGATTTCTGCCCCGCGTGTTGGGCGCGCCGGAAAGGCAGCCCAATGTGGAGATTTCGTCCTGGCGCGACCACCAGACCTGCAGCCACCTCCCCCGAGATTACCTGCCGATCTAGCACTCGCGCCGGATCTATAGGAAGTTGTACCGCAGGGCGTCTGGAACCGCCAGAGGATAGCACGGCTGCTTGCTCCGTTTTCAACACGTTTTATCTCCTGTCTTCCTGCGGCGTTATGCGGAATACCCTGTGTGTAAGATGTGAAAAAAACAAGGATGGGCAAATATGTCAAGTGGCGAGGCCGGTGAATCGAAGCGAAACAGCATTGTCGGTAAGGTAGCGGGGACGCATTCCGTGTTGCGGATTGAATTCGATAACGTCGTCCAAGGAGTGGATGAATTGATTCATCCGCCACAAACAGACGAGTTCCTGACTCCCGGGTTCATCGATCTCCAGGTTAATGGATTTGCCGGAGTAGACTACAACGATCCGGCGAGCACGTCTGAGTCGATAGCTGCTTCGATCCGGACGATGTTCACGACCGGAGTAACACGTTGCCTTCCCACAATCATTACGGGATCCGAAGAGAGGATCGTAGGCGCGCTGCGGAACCTGACCCGTGCTAAAGATGAGTTCGAACGCAGCGGCATGCCGGAAGCCGAAGCGATCGCCGGATTCCATGTAGAAGGACCGCATATCTCTCCGGAAACGGGACCGAGAGGCGCTCATCCTTTGCAGCACATACGCCCTCCGGATATCGACGAATTTCAACGCTGGCAGGAAGCTGCGGATGGCGACATTCGTCTCGTCACTGTTTCTCCGGAGTGGGAACGCGCACCTGAGTATGTTCAAGCACTCGTACGCAGTGGAGTAGTGGCAAGCATCGGCCACACGAAAGCGAATTCCGAACAAATCCAAGCCGCCGTGACAGCGGGAGCCACCATGTCCACACATTTGGGTAACGCGGCGCATCCAAATCTTCCGAAGACGCAGAACTATATTTGGGATCAACTGGCGGAGGACCGGCTGAACGCCAGTTTCATCGTAGACGGAATTCATATCCCCGGTGTGTTCTTTCGCTCGGCCGTTCGGGCCAAAGGCCGTGAGCGGAGCGTGCTCGTTACAGATGCCGTTATGCCCGCCATGTGCAAGCCCGGCCCCTACCGGCTGGGAGAGGTGAATGTCGAGCTACGTGCGGATGGCAGCGTCGTGCTTCTGGGTGAAACACGACTGGCCGGCTCGGCGCTCCGCATGGATCACGCCATTGGGAACGCGGTCCGTCTGGGTGGAATTTCCTTACCGGAAGCGCTGGTTATGGCCACTGTAAATCCGGCCCGTGCGGGACGAATCGCGGGACGTCAACGGGGCCTGGCTCCCGGCGAGAAAGCCGATCTGGTGCGCTTCGGATGGGATAGCACCGCCTGCGTGCTACACGTGAACGAAACCATTGTGGCGGGAAAATCGGTCTACCACGCGTAAGCTAAAAGGAGCAGGACAATCTAAAAGCAACTGGAGAACGATATGGCATTTACATTACCTCCCCTTCCCTACCCGGCGGACGCACTGGAACCTCACATTGACCAGAAGACGATGGAGATTCATCATGATAAGCACCACGGCGCATATGTCAACAATCTGAACAAAGCCTTGGAATCGGCGCCCGATCTGCAGAAAAAGTCGATCGAAGAGCTGCTCGCCAATAATTGTTCGGCGGTACCGGAGTCTATCCGCACAGCAGTACGGAACAACGGTGGTGGGCATGCCAATCATTCGTTATTCTGGAACCTTTTGTCGGCCAAGGGCGGCGGGGCCCCAAAGGGCGATATCGAGAGCGTCATCAGTGCGAATTTTGGAAGTTTTGACGGATTCAAGGAAAAGTTCGCCGCGGCTGCTTCAAGCCGTTTCGGTTCCGGCTGGGCCTGGCTCATTAAAGACGGCAGCGGAAAGTTCGAAATCTTGTCCACCCCTAACCAGGACAGCCCGCTCATGGAAGGCAAAAAACCGATTCTGGGCCTAGATGTCTGGGAGCATGCCTATTACCTGAAATATCAGAACAGGCGTCCGGAGTATATCGCGGCCTGGTGGAACATCGTCAACTGGGATGAAGTCAACCGCCAGCTTCAAGTGGGCGCTAAGGCTGGTGCCTAACTAGCCGCACACGAATCGACATTGAGGCCCAACTCGCGGAAGCGATCGCGAGTGCTTTCGAGCGAGGTGTGGTGGACTGCCGTAAAGCCTAGCTCCCCGGCGACGTTCACAAACATCTCGCGATCGTCTACGTAAATTGCCTCGTGAGGATGGGCCTGTGCGAGATTCAGCGCCAGATGCCAGATTTCATGGTCCGGTTTCCGCATATGAACGTAATGGGAGATGACCATGAAATCGGCAAGCTGGCGAAGCCCGAACTTGCCGACGCGGTGTTCGGTGATTCCTTGCCCTTCGTTGCTGATAAGCCCCATCTTCAATTGGTTAGCCTGCTTCACGTGCCTGAAGAAGGCGACGTTCTCGGGCCAAACGATGGATTGATTGAACGTGTAATCGCGCAGATCGGCGACCGTGAACGGCCGTGGGGAATGGAAAAACACGTAGCGGAGATAATCGACCAGAGATAGAAATCCGCGCTCGTAGCTATCGAACATCAAATGATGCCGGGCCTCGATCTCGTCGAAATCGATATTAAAATGCGCGCAAAGACGGCGGCGCAGAGCGGTATCCCAGCCGTTCGTACCTAGCACACCACCGATATCGGTGTAGAGAACAGTGAATGGCCCGCCGGGCATTTAGCTCTCAGGATCGCACACGGTTTCTGCCTGTAAAAGCGGCGTTTGCGCGTTCCGAGTCTGCTTTACAGACTTGGCGGATGGATGTTTTAGAATCAAGGTTGCCGTCCGAGGGCTCTTAGCTCAGTTGGTTAGAGCGCGTGCTTCACACGCACGAGGTCACAGGTTCGAGTCCTGTAGAGCCCACCATTTTTAC
>DAISJE010000315.1:0-5859 GCA_036821665.1 Bryobacteraceae bacterium
CGGGTTTTCCGGATTCTTCAGCAAGGACGCTATTCTGGCCGCTGCTTACGTACATGCTCCGTGGATGTTCTGGATTGGCGCCATTACTGCGGGCATTACGGCGTTTTATGTTTTCCGTGCATACTTTCTGGCGTTCTTCGGGAAATATCGCGGCCATCATCACCCGCACGAATCGCCATTGACGATGACATTGCCGCTCGTGATTCTGGCTGCTTTCTCATTCGGCGGCGGTTATATCAATGTGCCCGTCTGGCTATCGACCAGTTACCCGATAATTGAGCACGCAAATAAAATGCCGATGATCGTTTCCGCCTCTTTCGGCGTTATCGGCATTATTGTTGCGGCATTCCTATATGTATTCCGGCCCGGGCTGGCGGAATCGCTGAAGAACAGGGCCGGTGTGCTGTACACGCTGGTCTACAACAAGTATTACGTCGACGAGTTCTATCAAGGTGTAGTCGTTAAACCGCTCCGAGCCATTTCGCAAATACTGCTCTGGAAGGGCATCGATGAAGGATTAATTGATTCGGTGGGGGTAAATGGACTTGGCCGGGCCGTGCGCGGGTGGGGCGCGGCGTTGCGGCATTTGCAATCGGGCACCATTCGCAACTACGCCACATGGGTGCTGGCAGGTTGCCTGATCGTGATTTTCGCCATGGGGCTTTTGGGGGGCAGCCGATGAACCTCCTGGCCACCGTCCTGGCGATTCCACTGATCGGGTTCTTTGTTATCTTGATCCTGCCACGCGGTAAAGCGTCCTTCTTGACCGCCTTGTTCGCAACGCTTATTGCGTTTTTTGTCTCGTTAGGTTTAATTGCGCCGGTCTCGACCAGTGGGGCGCATTTCGCCTCCAGCGTGAATGCGCTCTGGGTCGATACGCCCGGTTTGCAGATTCATTTCCATCTGGGTGTCGATGGTATTAGCCTGTGGCTGATTCTCCTGACTACGCTGCTTCTCCCGATCGGCGTATGGGTCTCGCAAACGATGATCAAGGAGCGGCACAAAAATTTCTACGCTCTGCTTCTATTGTTCGAGTTCGGGATAATCGGCGTCTTCTCGGCGCTCGATTTGTTTGTGTTCTACGTGTTCTGGGAAGTTGCTCTGGTGCCGATGTACCTGATGGTTGGCGGTTGGGGCGGGGCGCGGCGGGGAGCGGCAGCCGTCAAATTCTTTGTGTATACGATGCTCGGCTCAGTTCTGATGCTGGCGTGTATTATCTACCTCTACAGCCAGGCGGGAACTTTCGATTATGTGGAAATCATGAATGCCATCAATTCCGGTCGCGTGATGTTGAGTCCGTTGCAGCAGATGGCGTTATTCCTCGGATTTTTTGCGGCATTTGCCGTAAAGGTACCCATTTTCCCGTTCCACACCTGGCTGCCTAACGCCTATACGGAAGCAGCGACTCCGGCGACATTCCTGCTTGCGGCCGTGATGTCCAAGATGGGCGCTTACGGTTTGCTGCGTTATTGCCTGACGATCACGCCCGCGGCTGCTCATCGCTGCGCGGGCTGGGTGGTAGTCCTGGCGATTATCGGAATCATATACGGGGCTTTGATCGCGCTAATTCAGCCAAACATCAAACGGCTGATTGCTTACTCATCCATCAGCCATCTCGGTTTTGTGGTGCTTGGAATTTTCGCCCTCAACCAGCAAGGCGCCGATGGCGCAGTGTACCAGATGATCGCGCACGGGATTTCAACAGGCGCGCTCTTCCTTCTGGTCGGCTACCTCGAAGTGCGGCGCGGGTCGCTCGAGATCGCCGATTTCGGAGGCATCGCTTCCAATGCGCCCGGACTTGCGACAGTCTTCATGATTGCGCTCTTTGCAAGCATCGGATTGCCCAGTCTGTGCAACTTCATCGGCGAGTTTCTGGTTTTACAAGGTGCGGCGCTCGCTCACTTTTCATGGGCCGTGTGGGCCGCAATCGGCGTAATTCTATCCGCCGCTTATATGCTTTGGATGTACCAGCGCACGTTTTTCGGGAAGATCAACGAGCGAGCCATTCCTTTTGCGGATCTGAGGGCGCGAGACTGGGCGGCACTTGTACCGCTCGTCGTCTTGATGGTTTGGCTGGGCAGCTACACGCAATCGTTTATGCCGCCGATCGATTCCGCTACGGCCCATCTCCTCAACCAGACGAACATGAACAATCAATACAGGGTGGAGCTTACACGCCCCTTGCCCGTGCAACTCGCGGAGGCCGCTCGTGCCCATTAATGTCCACATAAGTGGCGCGGATTATCTGCGTTTCCTGCCCGAAATCATTTTGAGCGCGTTCGGCATTCTCATCATGATGCTCGAAGCCGTTCCTTCGCAGCGCAACAAGAAGCTTCTTGGTTCCCTTTCACTGGTGGGTATTGTAATCGCGTTCGCGGCCGATCTCTGGGCCTATACCGACGGCGGAGCGGCGTTTCAGAACATGATTATTGTCGATGGTTACGGCACGTTTTTTCGCGCCCTTGTTCTGGTTGTTGGATTTCTCTGCATTCTCACATCGTTCAGCTATCTGGATCGCGAGGACGCCCAGACCGGAGAGTACTACGCTCTCATTCTGTTCTCGTTAGTTGGTCAATGCATTCTGTCGACGGCGAACGACTTGATTATGGTCTTTATCGGCCTCGAGATTTCGTCGATTGCAACGTACATTTTGGCCGGCTTTTTACGTGACGACCGGCGTAATAACGAGGCTGCGCTGAAATACTTTCTACTGGGATCGTTTGCAACCGCGTTTCTCCTGTACGGGATTGCCTGGATATACGGGCTGACCGGCTCAACAAATATCGAGGAAATCCGGCGCGTTTTGACGCAGGGGAATTCCGTTTCTCCGCTGGCCGGCCTGGCAGCGGCCCTGATGTTTGTCGGATTTGGATTCAAAGTATCAATTGCGCCGTTTCAGGTTTGGGCGCCGGACGTTTACCAAGGCGCTGCTGCTCCTGTCAGCGCATTTATGTCCGCCGGACCTAAAGCCGCTGCATTTGCGATCTTTTTCCGTGTGTTCATGGTTTCATTTCGCCCCATTGAGGATCATTGGATTTGGCTGGTTTGGGGTTGCGCGCTTGCCACCATGATCATCGGTAACTTCGCGGCGCTTTTGCAGACGAACGTGAAGCGGCTGCTCGGTTACAGTTCCATCGCGCATGCCGGTTACGTGCTGATCGCGCTGACCGCCAGTTCACAAATAGGCGTTGCAGCGGGCATGTTTTACCTCGCATCGTACGCGCTGATGAACATCGGCGCCTTCGCCGTCGTGAGCTATGTTGCGGCCCGTAATGAACGCCATGTCAAGATCGAGGATCTTGCCGGGCTCGGCCGCCGCGAACCCGCGACAGCCGCGCTACTGGCTGTTTTCGTGTTTTCGCTAATTGGCGTTCCGCTTACCGGCGGTTTCTTTGCAAAGTTCTATGTGTTTCAGGCGGCGCTCGGTTCGCACCTGGTATGGCTGACCGTGCTGGGCCTTATCAATAGCGCCATTGCCGCTTATTATTACCTGAAGATCATCGTGGCGATTTACATGCGGGAGCCGGGCACAGCCACTATGGAACTGCCGCCTCCATCGACGAGCCTTCGGGTGGCGATCTGGGCTAGTGCGCTCGGGACGCTATTTCTCGGCATTTTCCCCGGAACGTTGCTTTCGTTCGTTTCGTATTCGGCGAACGCGCTGCGATAAGAATCGAATTGCGTTAAAGGCGAGACATATCTCGCCACCACAAGGCGTTTGCCAACAGCCGCTAAAATAAAGCCATGGAACCGGATTTCTGGAAAGATTGTCCTACAGTCGAGACCGTTCCTGGCCGGCTGGGTGGCCGTCCGGTCGTCAAGGACTCACGAGTGGCTGCAGACACGATTCTGGAAGCAGAGGAACTTGGCGAGACGGCTGAGGAAACCGCCTACAATTACGGTCTGAAACTTCAGGATGTGATCGACATTCGTTCTTACGCTCATAGCCGCAACCCAGCGCTTGCGTCTTGAGACGCGTTCTTTTCGATCAGAACGTTCCACGCCCGCTACGCCGTTTCCTGAACGCGTGCGATGTGAAGGTGGCCGACGAAATGGGTTGGAGCCGGAACAAGAACGGTTTGCTTCTGGACGCGGCCGAGCAGGCGGGACTCGAAGTATTGCTCTCTGGCGACCAAACGATCAAGTACGAGCAAAATATCAGTAATCGAAGGATTGGTATCGTCTCGATGTCAGATAATCACTGCCGATTGTGAAGGACTACGTGCTGAGTATCGCCGAGGCAATCGAGCAGGTACGGCCCGGGGAGGCTCGTTCAGTCTATTGCGGCACGTTCCTCCCGCGGAGATCGAGAAAATGACCGAAATTTCAGTCGAAGCGGCCGGGAAAATCAGACGTGAAATGGTGGCGGATGCACGTCGAATAGTCTTGCGGCATGTGCCGCGGTCTTTACATCAGAATCTAGAACTGTTCTTCCACCAGGAACTGCTCGAACTTGCCGTCCGGCCGGATGTAGATGCTTAATAAAACCGTGTTTTTTTCGAAGTGCGCCCGATAGCCGAGATATGTCATTCCGCCGCGCCCTTGAGAAGCGGTGCGACTTAAAATCTGCAGCTTCCCTAGAGGCGCGAGTGAATTTCGATAATCGGACAGAGCGACATCGTCAAAGTATGAGTTTGCATTATCGGTGAACAGGGATCGATCGATGCGGCCTTGCTGCAAGCCTTCCAGAATACTTCGAACCTGCTGGTCGCGCTTTTCCGCCGACGCGTTTTCCGGATCAAGCAGCATGCCGGCAATTTGCTGTGTTAGCGGTCCGATCAGATTCACTCCGTCTTCATTCGTCAACACGACGATGCCGATATCTTTTGACGGGAACAGAGTATTCATCGCCAGAAAACCGGAAACTTCGCCGCTATGGGAAACGCTCGGCGTGCCGTCCATCTCCCCGACTTGCAGGCCAAGCGCATAATGAGTCGGCTTGCCGTCCTTCAATTTCACTTCGCGCGTGAACTCTTCGTAAGACTTAGGAGACAAGATCCGCTTCTTGAGAAGCGAAATGTCCCACTTTGCGAGATCTGACGGCGTCATGCAGAGCTCGCCAGCAGCGAAATACCAGCCACTCGCTTCGCGTCCAACGGACCTTGGCGGTCCAAGCGCATAGCGTGTGTAGGCTGTGGCATCCGCTGGACTTCGAACCTCGCAATCGCCCGCCGAAGTCATATCGAGCGGCTGAAAAAAGTTTTCTCGCAGGAATGTCAGCAGCGGAGTTCCGGACACTTTTTCCAAAATCTTTCCGGCCAGCACGTAGTTCGTATTGCTGTATTGCCATTTCGTGCCCGGATCGAAATTCAGCGGCTTTTTCGCCCAGGTATTCAGGATCGCATCCGGGGTGGTCGGTCGAGTCCACTCCGGAATCAGGTAATCCTGCGGCGCGTAGTCTTCGTAGCCTGAGGTATGGGAAAGAAGCTCGCGAATGGTAACTTCATTGGCCCGGGTTAGCTCGGGAAAGTATTTCGCAACTTTGTCATTCAGCGATACCTTGCCCTTTTCCTGTTCAAGGAGCAGCCCGGCTGCCGTGAACTGCTTACTGATGGAACCGACTGCATATCGCGTGTCGGTTGTCGCGGCTTTATGATCACTCATATCTGCGTCGCCGAAGGCTTTTGCATAAGACGTTTGGCCGTGCTCGATGACCGCTACCGAAACGCTGGGTACGCCGAACGCAGCGCGGGTGGCCGCGATCGTTTTATCCAGCTCCGAGGAATTGGGGCCGAAAGTTTGGGTATAAGCTGCTATGCAATAAATGAGTGCGATAACCGGTATGCGACAGGTCATGGAAAATCTCGCCTAAAGCCGCCGAACTAAGACAATAGTGAAGTCGTCGGTGAATGAACTGCT
>DAISJE010000316.1:0-5831 GCA_036821665.1 Bryobacteraceae bacterium
ATGCCCGTCCTGCGGGCGCGATCACCTCAAAACACAGTACTCAACGTTCGCCGCGCGGGCCGGCAAAGCAAAGAACAACCCGGAACCATCGGGCGGATGCGGAAGCGGCATGTGTCGCGCCGATTTTTGCCAGGGCGGGATGTGCGGTATGGACATGAACTAGCAGACCCTTCCGGATCAGGCACCCCCAGGGAACAGCCGATTTCCTATAGTGGCGAGGATGCCTCGCCTTTCCTATTGAGCCGGTAAACGAGCACATGCGGTCTTAACCGCTTCTACGAAGCCGTCGAATGAGGACGGTTTTGTTATGTACTCTTGAGCTCCCAGCGCTAACGATCTGCGCCTATCCGCAGATAACGAGGACGAGGTGAATACGATCACATTGTGGTCTCGTAGCAGTTCATCGCTTTGCATCTCGGACAGCACCTCAAGCCCGTTTTTTCTGGGCAGATTCAAATCAAGCAGTATGAGATCCGGCTTGGGCGCTCTTGAGTAGGCACCCGAACCACGCAGGAAAGCAAGCGCTTGCTCTCCATCGGAAACCCGGTACAACTGCACCTGAATTCCCGCTTCTCTCAGCGCAGTCTCCAGCAGGAACACCGCTGCATCTTCATCTTCCACATAGAGTAAAACCCTGTCACCCATCTCGACTCTTAGCTCCATAGACGCAAGAGGTTTGATGGCGGTGTCCATCAAATCAAGGCGGCATTTTTATGCTCGATTTAGTTTGCCGTGATAACTGACCTTGACTTTCGTTATTTATTCGCCAAAATTGAGGAGGGGCAATGTTTTAATGGCGCTTACGCGAAGGCAGAAAGAAGTCATGGATTTCCTGTACGGCTTTATTGACAAGCACGGCTACAGCCCAAGTTATGAGGAAGTCGCCTCAGGGCTGGGGCTGGCGTCCTTAGCGACCGTTCATAAGCACATCCAAGCGCTCGAGGCCAAGCAATACCTGCGCCGGAGTTACAACCATAGCCGCTCCGTAGAAATTGGCGAACGCTACTTGGATGAGGAGAGAAGCCGTCTCGGCAAGAATGGCGCTAAAAGCGTTCCCCTGCTGGGCCGGATTGCGGCGGGAGCGCCGGTCGAAGCGATCCCCAATCCGGAATCACTCCACTTCTCCGATTTTGCGAAAGACGAAAATACATTCGCCCTGGAGGTTCGCGGCGATTCCATGATTGACGATCACATCTGCAGCGGGGATTTTGTACTGGTGGAAAAGACCGATTCGGTGAAAAACGGCGATATTGTGGTGGCGCTCATCGACGGAGCGAATGCAACGTTGAAACGTTATTATCTCGAGTCCGACGGCCGCATCCGGCTCCAGCCGGCCAACTCGTCTATGGCTCCCATCTTTGTAGAGCCCGCCAGCCTGGAAATTCAAGGACGCCTTCTTGCCGTAATGCGGAAATACTAAATAGCTGCCCGATTTCGTCCCCTCGATGCTAAACTTCGGTTGAGTGGCCCAAGCAGCGAGCGCCCGCGCCGGAAACGGAGACAGTCTTGGCAAACGCCTCATTTTCTGGGACTTTGCCCGAGCATCGTGGCAATATGACGTCGTTGTGGCGCTGATCTTGTTGTTCATTTTCGCAACTCCCCGGGAATGGTTTCACGATCAGCCCAAAGCGGCTAGCGTAGTTCTGCTGTCCTCTCTGCACGGTTCCAATCGCGTCTTTATCGCCACGGAATTACTTACGAATATCCCCGAACAAAGCCGCCCCCGGCGGGCTCAGGACTTGATCCATGAGCGGACCGGCAAATCGTGGCACGTGGTTCGAGTAGAGCCGATACGCGATGAGGCAGAACAGGAAATCAAGGGTTTCATCGCGTATACCGCTCCTTAGCAAAAGCGTCTTTTTACGAGAGATGAAAAAGTTACTACCGGTACTGTGTCTTTCTATATACGCATCCGTTTGCGGCGCTCAGAACGTTGATAGTGTTCTCGGGCGTATGGATCAGGCCGCTCCGCGTTTTCGGGGAATGTCGGCCGACGTCCAAATGACGACCTACACGGCAATTATTGGCGACAAGACCGTTGAAAGCGGCACGCTCAAAATGCAGCGTCTGAAGTCCGGCGAGGTGCGGGCTATTCTCGACTTTTCCGCCCAGACCGACGCGAGAGAGATCGCTTTCCTCGGGAAAATTATCCGTATTTATTACCCGCATTTGAACACGTATCAAGATTACGATGTCGGCAAGAACACAGATGTCCTCAATCAGTTCCTGCTGCTTGGATTCGGTTCTTCCGGCCGGGAACTCGCCCACAGCTACTCAATCACCGCGGATGGGTCTGAAAAAATTGCCGGACAGGATACGACAAAACTCCTATTAGTACCGAATGATAAAAAGGTGAAAGACCGGCTGAGCAAGATCGAAATGTGGATCCCAAATGACGCTGCCTATCCAATACAACAGCAATTCTTCGAGCCTTCGGGAAACTATCGCATTGTGACTTACACAAACGTCAAGATTAATCCACCGATGAAGGGCGCTCTGGAACTGAAGTTGCCTTCAGGCGCAAAGAAGCAGGGTTAAGCCCGGCAAATTTCGCGAGTACTTGCAGCAAGCATGAACGACCCGAAGAAGGCGGCAGGACGCCTCGCTTTTATCGACTGGACGCGCGGAATGGCGGCCGTGGTCATGATTCAGGGCCACACCTTTCATTCGTTCACCCGGAACGATCTGCGGGGCCAAGGGCCCTACATGCTCTCGCAATTCTTCGGTGGCCTTCCCCCCGCCATTTTTCTTTTCTTGACGGGTATTACCTTTGCATTTCTTATGCATAGCCAAGAGAAGCAAGGCGCTACGGGGTGGAGACGAATTGTAGCGGCATTAAAGCGCTCGCGCTACCTGTTTCTGCTCGCCTTTCTCTTTCGCTTGCAGCTCTATGTGTTTGGTTATCCTGGAAGCCCGGCCGGGGAACTGCTACGTGTCGACATTCTGAACTGTATGGGAATGGCCATGCTTCTGTTCGCCCCCATGGCCGTCTTCAGCACATTGGAACGGATCAAATTGTGCACGATATTGGGGCTGGTAATCGCCGGCTTATCTCCACTCGTAAGCATGATCGATCCGTCCGGCGTGCCTTGGCTGGTTCGCTCCTATTTTTTCCCGAGCTATAACTACTTCGGCTTTTTTCCGTGGGCGTCTTTTCTGGCATTTGGGATGGCGGCCGGCAGTTTGATCCGCATAGTGAAAAAAGAAGACATGCAGCAGGTCATGTTGTGGACCATGACGATTGGCCTGGGAGTTGCGGGCATCGCCTATTACTTCTCGAACCTTCCCTACTCGATATACACCAAGTGTGAGTTTTGGTTGAACAGCCCGGCGCTGATTCTGATTAAGCTCGGGGTCGTTCTTTGCATTTTGTCCCTGGCGTTTCTCTGGATCCAATTGGGCGCCCCGCAACGATGGAGCCTGTTCCGGCAGCTTGGAACGACCTCGCTGCTGGTCTATTGGGTACATATCGAGCTCGTTTACGGCCGCTGGTTCGGGGTATGGAAGGAAAACCTGAGTGTCGCCCAGGTCGTGGCGTTCACCGCCGTACTGCTCGCACTGATGGCGGTGCTTTCGGTTCTGAAGACACGCTACCGTTCGGGCCGTCCGTTCTTCCGGCTAAATCCTGTCGCCTTGGTCCGAGGCGCTTCCGGCGATTAGTAATCCGTCCAAACGAAAAGCTGACGTTGAACTTGTGAAAAAATTCAGGACTGCCTGAAGCGCTGTAGATCAACTCGCTGTCCGCGGGCGCGTCTGGCTGTCCCGTTAATTTTTTCACGGCCGCTTAGGGCGATCACAAATAAAGAAAAAATTTTTCGCCACGGCCGGCTCGAAGAATTGACGCAAATCGAGTGAGAATTCCCGCACTTCCCTGTCACTCTCTTGCTAATTCATGTCTCAGGCAGTACCGGAGAACATGCCCGTCGCGGCTCAGAGATGGCTTGGTTGGAAAATCATCTCGCTGCTCGGAAAACATCGTCGCACGGTGGCTGGCCTTGCGGTTCTCATCTTCATTGCATCCGCGTTGGATATCGCGGTTCCCTTCCTCACCCAACGGCTGATCGATAGTATTCTGCACTCGCTCCAGCATGGTCAAGGCGGGTATCTCCGCACCCTAATCACCGCTGCCGCTTTCATCTTCGCGGCTACCGTAACCACGCGAATTCTACGCTCGTTTTACAACTACCGGCTGGTTCTTACCGCCTCCCGGGCAGAGGACGAAGTAAAAAATGCGGCCTTTGCCAATTTCCTTTCGTTGGATACGGCCTATCACGGGAAAGTCAACACAGGCGAGATCGCCGGAGCGCTCGATCGGGGCAGCACAGCCATCTTTATCGTTCTCAACGAAATTCTGGGCCAGAATCTCTTTCCACCATTGTTGATTGTAGTGGGCGTCCTCATTTCTCTGTTAATGAAGAACCCCTGGATCGCGCTGATGGTATTCACTCCACTTCCGGCTTATGTGCTGGCAATCAGTCGCCTTGGGCCGCGGATGCAGGAGACGGAACAGCAGGTCAGCCGCGCGTTTGAGATCGTCACCAAGGAATCTTACGATATCGCCAGCAACGTACGGGTTGTGAAAAAATTCGGGCGCGAGCCGCAGGAATCCCGTACCCAGCAGAGCCTGCTGCACACTGCGCGAATGAAGCATCACGGCGCGGAACGGCTGTGGGCCGTCGTAGAAAACCTGCAGAGCTTTATTGCTACCGCGGGCCGTGTCGGCGTCATCGGGCTCGGCGGCTACTTCGTACTGACGCATCGTTGCTCAGTCGGCGACTATGTTCTGTACATCGCGATGCAGGACATGGTCTACGGGCCTATTTCGGCGCTTTCTATCATTCTTCCGAAGCTACGCCGAAATCTGTCGCGAGCTGAGCGATTATTTGAAGTCCTGGAGGAGCGTCCACACATCTGCGATGCTCCCCATGCGAAGCTTCTTCCGGCTGTTAAACATTCCATCGAATTCCGGAACATGAGCTATCGCTATCCCGGCTGTGATCGGTGGATCCTCGAGAATGTGAATTTTTCCGTTCCGGCGGGCGCCACGGTCGCCCTCATCGGGCAAAGCGGATCGGGCAAAACCACGCTGATGAATCTCTTGCAGCGGCTCTATGATCCTCAGGAAGGAGCCATACTTCTTGACGGCGAAGATCTCCGAAATTTCACTCAGCGCAGCCTGCGCGATCAGATCGCGGTAGTTCCTCAGGAAGTCGAGTTATTTTCCCGCACCATCATCGAAAATATCGGCTATGGCCGGGATCATATTTTGGTGAGTGATGTCGAGCAGGCCGCTCGCGTGGCTCACGCGCACGAATTCATCCAGCGCACCGAGGATGGTTATGAGACGCAGGTCGGCGAGCGCGGCGCGAAACTCTCCGGCGGCGAGCGCCAGCGTATCGGCATCGCCCGCGCTATCGTCAAAAATCCAAAGATTCTGATCCTGGATGAAGCCACCAGCCATCTTGACAACGAGAGTGAGCGGCTCATTCATGAAGCCATGGAGAAAATAATCGGCGGGCGGACCTGTTTCATCATTGCGCACCGGCTTTCGACCGTTCGCAATGCGGATGTTGTGGTAGTTTTCGCCGACGGTGGAATCGAAGCTGTGGGGACGCACGAGCAGCTCTGGTCGAGCAGCCCGACGTATCGCAAGTTATACGGTTTGCATCTGGCTGGGCATCCCAAGACTCGCATTCCAGAAGAAGAACCGGTCCTTCGCCCGGCGGTCGGCGAATAGATTCCCTGTTTGCGGAATGAATCTGATTCGATTCAGTTTCCGATAGTCGGATATCGCGAGGAGCCGCAGATTGTTAACGCGATAAAGCTCTTTC
>DAISJE010000317.1:0-5830 GCA_036821665.1 Bryobacteraceae bacterium
GTACACGTCGGTTCTGGTCTGTTTAGAAAGCATGTTTGTTCTCCTGGGTGCTGGCTGCACCTGCGGAGAACAGAGCTGGCTAGGTCAAGGCCGGAGCGAAGCGCAGTGCATTTCAGCCTTGACTCGGCAGCTAGGATGGGAAGACCGCAGCAGCACACGCTATTTTGGACTCAGTGTGCTGCGTGAGAAACCTGGTGCACCCGGATAAGGGTGTTGATCCCGAGAACCCAGGCTCCGCGCCGCTGCGGCGGGCGGCTTCTTCAGGAGGCGAGGCGTTTGAGCAGACGTCCGGCTTCCTCATCGTCAATGAGCACGAAACGGCCAGCGTCGTCTTCGTACGCATAGACATCCGCGTTTTTTAGCTCGAACCACCAGCCATGCAGGCGCAGTTGCACTACGCGCTCGCGAACGAGAGGATAGCTTTTCAAGTGCCCTATCTGGCGCAGTACGTTGAGCTGGGAAAGCTGATTGTGCGGAGCGAGCGAGGTGTCCAGGGCCTGATTGCGGGAGAAATCTTCCAGCGCTTCGCCGCCATGACGCAGCCAGGAACGAAAGTGAAACGGTTCGACGGTATCGCGGCCTGTGAGCAGCGCCTGCATCGCTCCGCATTCGGAATGGCCGCAAATGATGATGTTAGTGACCTAGAGCTTCGAGAGCGCGAATTCAATGGCGGCTGCTTCCGAACCGTCGTTCCACGACCTTCCGTCACCTCCCGCAGGTGGGACGAGATTGCCGACGTTCCGGATCACGAATAGGTCGCCCGGATCCGCCGAAGCGAAGAGGTTGGGAACCACGGGGCTGTCGGAGCAGGCGATCAGGAGAGCATCCGGCGCCTGGCCGAGCGCAAGCTTCGCGAACACCTCCCGCTAGCCCGGCCGCACGTTGCGCCGGAAATCGACGATTCCTCGAATGAGTTTTTTCATATCCGCCGGGCCTCTGCTATGCGTCACGAGTATACTGTTCCGGGCGGGCGAAGTGCGATCGAATAAACTGGCTACTACCCCAATCACACCTTCCGCGCCACCGGCATCACTGCCTACCTGCAAAATGGCGGTGGATGAATCCGTTCGCACCACAGGTTTGTACGATCATCGTGGCGACCAGGTGACCATCGACGAAGTGGAGCGGATTTGGCATTTAAGCAGTGCTTGCAAAGTGGAGTTTACCGGTAAGGTGGTTATTGAGGGTTACATGGGCGTTGTCTCGCGCAATTGAAAGATTAAGAACGAGTATAGTTTTCGCAGGAATCGTTCTCATGGTCCATTCAAACTGTTCAGAACGATTTCTCCAAGCTTCAGGAATTCTTTGTAGCTGGCTGGCTTTAGAAAGTATTCACTCGCACCCAGTTGTTGCGTCGCCGCTCTGTCCCGAGAAGAATCCGAGGATGTGACAATCACCACCTTCAGCCCGGCACACCGTTTACTGCCGCGTAGATAGGCAAGCACCTCAGTGCCGCTTCGCCTCGGCAGATTTAAATCGAGTAAAACGAGCGCTGGGCATGGAGCCGTTTCATCTTGATCCAGGGCGTCGATGAATTGCAGCGCCGCATCTCCATCTTCCACCACATCTAATACAGCCGGAATTTGGTGCTCGGTGAAAGCTTCCTGCACCATAAACGCGTCGAGCTTGTTGTCCTCCACCAGGAGGACGTGCGGTTGTTCCGGCTCGCTACTCGCTTCAGACCGGGAGTGTGAAGAAGAACGTGGATCCATGACCAGACTGGGATTCGACCCAGATGCGACCGTGGTAGCGTTCCACAATTCGCTTGCAGATTGCAAGACCCATCCCAGTGCCGGGATATTGGTCTGCGGTGTGTAGTCGTTTGAAAATTCCAAAAATGCGCTCCTGGTGTTCAGGCGGAATGCCGATGCCGTTATCGGCTACCGAAAACAGCCAATTCCCGTCTTTGACGTGAGCTGCTAAGTGAATCTGAGGTGGCTGATTCGATCGATACTTTAGGGCATTGCTGATGAGGTTTTGAAATAACTGTTCCAAATGGATTCTGCGGATACGTACATCTGCCGGAAGCGAGCCATGACCAATATCAGCATGGAGCTCTGCAAAAGTGTTGGAAAAACTCGTCATCACCCTTTCCAGCGCTTCTGACGCACTTGTTTTCTCGCGCTCTGTCTCGCAGTTGGAACCGCCGACCTGTGTGAAAGCAAGCAGGTCATTGACTAGCGAGTCCATCCGCCGGGCATTCTGCATGAGCTGTTTCAGAAATCCGTGTGCTTGCGTATCCAGTACGTTGCCACATTGACGGCCGATCAGCTCGCTACAAATCGCCACATTGCGGAGAGGCTCTTTCAGATCGTGGGAAGCCGAGTAGGCAAACTGCTCCAAATCGCTGTTTGCGCGGCGGAGCTCTTCATTGGCGGCCTGGATCTCCCGTTGACCGCGGCGGGTCTCTTCAAACAGCCTGGCATTGTCCATGGCAATCGCGGCATGCGCGGCAATGCCGATCACGATGGCTTCATGACGTCCGGTGAATCGCGCGGGTGCGGAGTGGCCGAAAAACAGACCGCCTAAGACTTGTCCCGACCGGGAGACTACCGGAACGGCCAGGTAGCTCGTAACGGGGAGATGTCCTTTTGGCATGCCGTAATGAGGAGGGTTGTGCCCGTAACGAGGATCTTTGGTGATATCGTCCGAACGAACCACTCCCCGTCCGTGAAACGTGGGCCCGAACACGGCGGTATTCCTTGGCATCGGAAAACTCTCAAAGGCTTCTCGCGGCGCACCCGACAAGGTGTAGAGGGAATAGGTTTCGCCCTTCTCATCCACCACGTTGTAAAAGAAGGCACAGAACTCAGCGCCGGTTAGCTCCGTGGCAAGATCTGTTACGGACTGCACCAGGCGGTTCAGGTCTAGTTCGGTGAGCAGCAGCGGCCCAAGCCGGTTTAGAAGCTCGGCAGCCGAACGAGCTTCTTGCTCCCGCCGGAGCAAGGCTTCACGTTCCTCGCGCGCGCGCCGTAATTCGTCAATATCGGTGTTGGTGCCAAACCAACGGACGATTTTTCCCTGACCGTCGCGAAACGGGGTAACACGCGTCAGGAACCAGCGAAATGCTCCTTCCGCGCCGCGCAAAGGAAACTCCATCTCAAACGGCGCGCCTGTATTGAGAGATGCCCTCCAGTGCGCCAGCACTTTGGGGAGAATTTCCGGATCATGCACGCTCTGCCATCCCCAGCCAGCCATTTGCTCCGGCGTGGCGCCCGTGAACTCATACCAGCGCCGGTTGTACCAGAAGATATGCCCGTTCGGCTCCGCCATCCAAGCCAGTTGCGGAATGGAATCCGCTAGATTTCTGAGCTGTTGCTCGTTTTCCCGCAGGACTTCTTCGGTTCGCTGGCGCTGCGCAATGAATTCCTGGGCATCGGCCAATTGACGGTTCCGCAAGAACAGCTCAGCTTCAACCTGAGTGGTTCGAACGCGAAGTTCATCCGTAAGCCGATCTTGCACCGTCCCCGCCTGTTTGAGCCGCACAAATTCCGTGACATCTTCCACACGATGAATGATGTACTCAATGCGCCCGGCCTCCCCAATGACTGGCGAATTGATTGGGCTCCAGTACCGCTCTTCAAAGCCTCCGCCTTCGGACGTGGGCCGGCGGATGTCGTACTTCTGCACAGACATGGTGTCCGCCGCCTTCTTATTGAGCACCCGCACCAACGACGCATGGAGATTATGCACACCGTCGGCCGACGGATTGGCCGGATTATCGGGGAAGATTTCAAATAGACCACGACCCAGAATTTCTTCCCGTTTGGTCATCGTGGCTGCCGCATAAGCATCGCTGACGGCCACAATCGTGAATATCGGGTCATCAGGAAGCAACACCAGATACAGACCCGGAACGGATTCAAAGAGGACACGGAAATCGGGAGGGGTGGCAGCTCTGTTTTGCCGGGTGCTGATCTCGTTTGTCATAAAGCCGGCTATTTTGTCGGTCTGCTTCGAGCGCGCTTCGAGCGCCCGCGTTTGCTTGCGCGCGAGGTCCGATCCCCAAAATGCTTCTGAAATAGGTCTTGGAGAGAGATCCAATCGGTTTCCGTCAGATCCGACGTAGCAATTGTGCCGTCGAGGAGTTGCGCGAACCGACTGTGCACAGTATGGCGTTTTTCGTCTTCCCGGACCAAAGTGCGAATGAACTCGCTGGGTGTACTGAAGGGGCCCTTGCGAACACGCGTCTGGATGTAGAGCCGCATCGAGCGCGGGAGCGAAATGTTCAAAAACGTCATGCGCCAGTACCTTTCAATCTATAACCAGAATGGCAAGTAAATGGCAAGGTCAAAGAATTGCCGTGAGCTTGCTGTGAAATCAGTCCGCAAGCCGGATACCGCAAATCGGCACGTCCGGTTTGATGAACAGGGTTGGGAAACAGTCGGCTTCGGTCACCTTTTGCGGTCACTTTCAGAATTTTCGGCACAGATCTGTCGACAATGTTGGGCATGGGCCCTGCGCGCTTCCAAATCAAACGGGGCTTATGGGCGGGTAGACGGGCAACATCATTGGCGGTTCCCGCTCTTCGGCCATTTCGGGACGTGCTGCAATCGGCCAGCCGGCACCATTCCGGGAAATTTGTACGCTAGCTAGGCCGTTGCCGGTTCAGCCTTCAGTCGCCTTTTTCGTATTCCAGAGTGCGCGCCAATGCGACTTCAGGTGGAACTACTTCCTTATAGTCCAATTCTGTTCGGATGCGGGTTGTGTCGTAAACAATATGATGGGCGAAGTTGTGAGGCATCCGATCTTTCTCGGCTAGCTCCGATAGCGGGACGTCCACGATGTGCCCACGCCAACCGGCAACGCGTGCAAACTCCGCTATCCGTTCAGTCATCGTGGGGTATGGGATTCCCCTACGTTGTAGACTCGCCCCGCAGAGCTCGAATTCGTCGCGGCAAGAACGACCGCTTCGGCGACGTCCTCGGCGAAACCGTGGGTCCAGCGCCATTTTGCCAATCCATCCTGAATACGTAATTCCATATCGCCGTGCAACCAGCGGTGAAATCGGGTTCTCGGGATCAACACCCGATAACAACCCGAGTTTGCTTGGACTCAGGCGTTATCTTGTTATTGCTTAGGCCCAGAAGAATGCTTAGGATTTTCGTGGCGTGGCGCTTCACGTACCGATTCACCATGGCGGCTGGCACACCCGTTCGCTCTTGTATAGATTTGCCGAGTTCGGTATCGGCCACTTTGACTCGCTTCTTGCCGCGCAGCCGCTCTTTTTCCTGCTGGTACCATCCCCGTTGCTTTCAGTTCATTTGCTTTGTTGCGGAAACTGCCGCGTAAGCATCAACGAGGCCACCGGAAGCGATTTTGTCCCTCAGCTTTGGGAGTGGCCGGGAGGTCTGGATCAAAATTCGTTTCAGCTCTGGCGCTTGCAATTGCGGCCGAATCGATAGCATGAGTGCGGCAATGCCTGTCACAATCGGTGCCGCATTTGAGGTGCCACCGGCCAGACGGTACGTGCTTATTCCATTCGACATACTGGTCGAGAAATTTGCGCCTATCGCCGCGACCTGGACTCTGCGATGGCCATAATTTGATCCACTGATGTGATCGCGGCCAGAGAATGCAATTAATCCGCCGTCGAAACCAACCTCACCAACTAGCAGCATGTTCGGTTCATCGAAACATTGGGGATACACCCTGCAGTTCTTATCCTCATCCAGATCATCCATTGAATTTCCCGCAGCGAGGACAAGCAGGACTCCATGCCGTCCTGCGTACTGAATTGCAGACCTGAGGCGGGCAATCTTTTCAGGGCGATGGTCATCCACATAACCGCTCCAATTAATCACCCTTGCACCATGATCGACAGCAAAGT
>DAISJE010000318.1:0-5827 GCA_036821665.1 Bryobacteraceae bacterium
GATGGCCAACAACTTCGCAAGTGGGAACGCCTGCATCGGCCGAAACGCTTTTGTGCCCGGCATCGCACGTGATGCGATTCGCAGAAGGATGGCTGATAACGGTGGTAAGCACCAAGGCTGCCGGCATGTACCCGTATCCGGGTAGCTGGCGCAGGCTGGTGAAATCGTTGTAAACAACCGTTCCCGGTGAAATGCGGTGCACAAAACGTTTGCCGGAAAAGCCTCGATACGAATATCCAAACGGAGCGGCCGGAGTGCCGGAGGTGATCACTTCATCCGGGTTCATTCCAGCGGCGGCAAGCTTGTCGACAATACATAAGAGGTGATCATAACCTTCGTGGGTTCGTGCTTCGCGCTCGCTTGCGTCAACACCGGACATATGGCCGTCATAGTAGTGCAGCCCGCGGAAGGCGGGTCCCGCCTCTCGGGCCAGGTCGGAAATTCGCTCTATGTGGTCTTGACCGACGCCCGTGCGATCCATACCCGGGTTGACGTCGATGAAAATGCCGATTTCGGATCTATGCCACGGAACCAACTGTTCGGTTGATTCGACAAGGACCGACACACGCGTTTTCGGATACTGAGCGGCAATTTCGCAAATCCGCTCCGCATTAGGGCCTGTTACCGCAAACGCCAACAAAACATCGGCGGCACCCTGCCGGCAGGCAGTTACAAGCTCGAGTGAAGTCGCGCATTTGAAATTGCGAATTCCATAATCCACCATGCGCCGGATGGTGGCGGCCAGCTTCGCGGTTTTGATGTGCGGACGCCATCGCTCGGGATCGCCCCCGATCATACCCAGCGTGGCTTCGATATTGGCGTCGACTCGCTGGGGATAGATCAGCAATGCGGGCGTAAGAAGTCGGTCCGCATCTTTAACGGTGTAATCGATTAGCCGCGTTTCCATGCGAGTCATTCTCGCAAATCGCATTCGATCACGGGGAGATACTACCGGAAGAGAAGCCTAAGCCTCTTCATGCTCCGACTCCGATTCCTCGATATCCTCCGACTCCGGTTCTTCGAAAGGATCTAGCGGTTCGATCTGGTTATTTCCGCTTGGCAGCCCCAGCCGATGAGCTTCCTTGCGCTGTAACCGCTTAGCCATTTTCTCCTGCTGGCGTTCCTTGCGCTGCTGTTCTTTCTGACGCTTCTTAAAAGTCTGTGGTCCACGACCCGCCATAGCTGCTCCTTAAATGAAAAGGCCGCCCTCTGGATTCTCGATCCAGGCGCCGGGCGGCCCGTCTACAAATTTCCAAACGGCCTAGTTGCCGATGTTGAATCTCTATAATTTCGTTTTACCAGCGCGACCCGCGTCCCCGGCTTCCACCATGCCCGGAATCGTTGCGCCGACCTCCAAAATTGCCGCCCCCGCCCGCAGCTTTCGGCCTTGCTTCGTTCACATTCAGCGTGCGCCCGTGAAGCTCCGTTCCATTTAAATGCGTAATCGCTGTCTGCGCATCTTTCGGGTCCGTCATTTCGACAAATGCGAAACCCCGCGATTGTCCGGTGTCGCGATCGGTAATGATATTTACTTTTTCCACGCCGCCATAAGCTGAGAATGCGCTATGAAGGTCATCCTGAGTAGTTTGATAACTGAGATTACCGACAAAAATGTTGGTCACAGTGTTAATCCTTTTTGCTTGAAATTATCTTTGTCAGACTGCGCTGAAACCAACTCTGATGACAAGGAGGAATGGCGGCCGGAAGGCACTCGGACGTTCGTACGGATGCGGGCAAAGACACTTTCAGTGTAGCAGAGATTGCTTTGAGAAACATTTCCTTTAAGTATTTTGTTTCTAACGCACAACAGGCGTTATAAATCCCGGCACTGCTACGATTTACGATATGAGCCATGCAGGCGAGGTCGCGTCGGAAACGCGCGGCCGTTGCACCTGGGCGGGGTGCGACGAACCTTTAGTTGCCTACCACGATGAAGAATGGGGTGTGCCGGTTCACGATGATATCCTTCTATTCGAATTTTTGATTCTGGAGGGTGCCCAGGCCGGCCTAAGCTGGACGACCATTCTCAAAAAACGGCCCGCATACCGTATCGCTTTCGATCATTTCGATCCGAGCAAGGTCGCCCGCTTCAACGAAAAGCGAATGGCATCGCTGTTGGAAAATACCGGCATCATACGGAACCGGCTGAAAATCCGGGCGTCGGTGCAGAATGCCAAAGCCTTCCTACGCGTTCAAGAGGAATTCGGCAGCTTCGACAAGTACATTTGGCAATTCACGGATCACCGGTCTTTACAAAACGGGTGGAAACAGACTAAGGACGTGCCGGCGCGCACCGTGCAATCCGATGCGATGAGTAAGGATCTAATCAAGCGCGGCTTCACATTTGCCGGATCGACCATCTGTTACGCCTTCATGCAAGCCACGGGGATGGTTAACGACCACCTGGTAAGTTGCTTCCGCCACAAAGAGCTGGCTAGCCCTATTAAATCGGGCTCCGCGAAGTTTTTTAATCGGTAGGTTTGTCCGATGCGTCCCATCTAAAGGCCACGAACGAGATCGTCAGAGAAGAAAAAGCATATTTCACTAGCACTCATGTTTTTGTTTTCAAGTCCGGAGCGTTGGCGCGCTCCAATTGCTCTTTGTTTTTTAGCTCTCTACGCCGGTTTGGCGTACCCACAAATCAACAACGGCGAGCTGCGAATTACGGTAAAAGACGCGTCCGGCAGCGCAGTTGAGGCGAATGCCAATTTGTTGAACCAAGCCTCAAAGACCACGATTTCCATTCACGTTTCCGAAGACGGGCGCTACGCTTTCAAGAATCTGCCGTTCGGGACTTACATGCTCACCGTCAGTTATCCGGGTTTCAGTTCGTTTTCAGAATTGGTGAAGATCGATTCCGTAGTTCCGGAGAAGCGCCATGTGGTACTGAGCATTCAACCTACACAGGCGTCGGTTGAAGTGACCGCGGCTCAGACGCTCTTGAACACAGATCGTCCGGCCGCTACCTATTACACAAACTCCCGGGAAATTAATGAACGGCGCATGGCTATTCCCGGACGTGGCCTGATTGACTTAGCAGCGATGCAGCCCGGATGGACACTTGAAGCGAACGGCATTCTTCATCCTCGTGAGTCGGAGTACGAAACACAGTTTGTAGTGGATGGATTTCCGGTAGAAGATAACCGTTCTCCAGCATTCGCGCGACCCATAGAAGCCGATAACGTCGAATCCGTGAAGCAGTACACCAGCGGCATTCCGGCCGAATTTGGCGATAAGCTCGGCGGGGTTATCGAACTGAATACAACGCGTAATACTTCGCCTGGTTTTCACGGCGTCTACATTGCGCAAGGGGGGAGTTTTTCCACCCTAAGTAATTTTTTGTCGGGCCAATACGTGGCCGGTAAAACGACGCTTGCGGTGAGCGGAGAAGCGTTCATAACGGACCGTTATCTGGATCCTGCCACGCAGGACAACTTCATGAATCATGCATCGAGCACGGCGTTTACCGCCACGGGAGAGCATGATTTCAACGACGCGGACCGCCTTCGGGTCTCAGTGCTCAATCAACAGACGTGGTTGCAGGTTCCCAATGATCTGTTACAGCAGGCCGCAGGCCAGCGGCAGGATCGGACGAGCAGTTCCACCGAAGGGCAGCTATCGTATCAACATCTATTCTCGCCATCTCTGCTTGGTTCGATCAGGCTGAGTGGGCGCGATGTGGAGGCGAGCCTTTGGTCGAATCCACTCTCGACACCGATCTCCGCAAGTCAAGAACGGGATTACCACGAACTATATTGGGACGCTAGCCTGGCGGGGCACGCCGGCTCAAACGACTGGAAGGCCGGTACGCAAGGCCGCTACGCTTCTGAAGCCGAAAAGTTCGCGTACCGGATTGTTGCCTACCAGATCGACGGCGAACAGATTTTTGACGATGACTTACCGCCCCGCTACAACTTTAACGGCCGCGCAGTGGACCGTGAACAGGCCGCGTACGGCCAAGATACGGTTCACTTAGGGAATTTGAATGTAAACCTCGGTCTTCGTTTTGATCATTACGATTTTCTGGTTGACGAAACAGCCTGGAGCCCCCGTTTAGGCGTCGCGTACATGATTAATCCGCTACAGATTGTCCTGCACGCCTCGTACGATCGCACATTTGGAACTCCCCCTTTCGAGAATCTGCTGGTATCCTCCAGCGTTCTGGCTCCAGGCTCGCGCTTCCGTGATGGCGTCTATCTTCCGGTGCGTCCCTCCAGCGGGAACTATTTCGAGGCCGGTTTGT
Organism: Bryobacteraceae bacterium; assembly: GCA_036821665.1. Classification (GTDB taxonomy): domain Bacteria; phylum Acidobacteriota; class Terriglobia; order Bryobacterales; family Bryobacteraceae; genus Bog-105. Next base: position 4,244 of record DAISJE010000318.1, read on the forward strand.
CTAAGGCGGTTGGACGCAACGTCCGTTTGGATGCCAGTTGGTTCCTCCGCAATGTGCGAAATTTCGAAGACGACGATCTGCTCTTAAACACGGGCGTCAGCTTCCCAATAACGTTTTACAAAGGCGTGGTGAAAGGAACTGAAGTAAAGCTGGAAGTCCCGCACTGGGGCCGGCTTTCCGGATTCCTCGGCTATGCGAATACCACCGGCCTGGGCCAGTATCCAATTTCGGGTGGATTATTCCTCGATGCCGAAGATATCGACCTGCTGAATGCGCGTTACAAGTTTCCTATTTCTCAAGACATTCGGAATGCTGCTAATGCTTATGCTCGTTGGCAGATCACGAACCGGCTCTGGACCGCATGGACAGCCAATTACACCAGCGGTCTTCCCGTCGAAGATGCGCAGGACCTGCCGGATCGCGATTTTTTGATCGCTCAATTTGGCAAGGATGTGGTCAACAGTGTCAATTTCGATCGGGGCCGGGTACATCCTACGTTTTCGCTGAATGCTTCACTTGGCTTCGACCTGTTCCGAAAAGAAAGATATAAGGCAACAGTTCAGGCTGACGTGACAAACATTACCGATAGGCTCAACGTCATCAATTTTGCCGGGCTTTTGTCGGGTACTGCCGTGGGAGTGCCAAGAAGCGGGGGAGCGAGGTTGCGGCTCGATTTTTGAAAGTATTGGCAGGGAGGCAGGGATTCGAACCCCAATATGCAGATGCAGTATCTGCGGTCCTGCCTTTAGACGACCTCCCTGATACCGGAGAACCGTAGTTCCTATCTATAAGGTGCGCTTTACGCTCGCTAGCGTTGCAATCGAGTTGCCAACAGTTTGTAAATGCTGCGCAGAATACTGGGAGTCTTGCGCGTATCCCGTACCGGCATAGGCGGTTTCCTTAGCTATAGAACCTATTCCTCTTGGCGCTTCCGGCGTTTTTCCAGATACTGAAGCTGGGGCCGGCGAAAACAGGGAAAGGCAGCCCCTCTTCGCCGGCTGCCTCCGTTGGTTTGTTCTCCAAGGTGTTGTTTCATGTGGCTCCGGGCTCTCTGGCTAGTCCAGTGAGCCCTTTTTTCTGAGTCACAGAAGCCGTAATCGGAGAAGAGCCTGTTTCGTTATGCTGGCAACAGGCTAATACGGTATTCGCACGGAGAAGGTAGTCTGCCCCGGTCGTGAATCGAACTCCACCCGGCCGCCATGATTCGAAACGATTCGTGCGACTACGTCGAGACCCAGTCCCGTGCCCTGATTAACGCCTTTGGTTGTAAAGAAGGGATCGAAAATGCGATCCCGGATCTCCGGGTCTATTCCTGGCCCGTTATCTGTTACTTCCACCAGCGCATATTTAGGCTCCCGCGCGGTACGAATGCGCAGCTTGCCTTTACCCCCCATTGCATCGACGGCATTGGTTATGAGGTTCGTCCAGACCTGATTCAATTCGCTGCCTCGAACGGTCATCTGCGGGATGCTTCGGTCGTATTCGCGCACCACTTCAATGCCGTTCTTGAGCGGGTTCCGCAGCATGATAAGCGTATTCTCGATGCCCTGATGAATATCCACCTTCTGTTCGGGCATCTGATCC
>DAISJE010000319.1:0-5816 GCA_036821665.1 Bryobacteraceae bacterium
CTTATCCCAGCTCAAAATCAAAAAAGTCTTGCAGAACAGGCAGGGTCCATATATGGCCCCGTTTTCCGTCCGCTAAGGTATACGAGATTTTTAGCCATCGTTATTCGCATCGACTTCTTGATTGATTGTGTGGTCATGTAACTGGGGCCGAATCAAGGCTGCTTGCGCTTATGCTCTGTGGATGACAAGGCTATCTTTGGAAAACGATTGGAATGAAGGAAATGCTAATGTCTCGCGTGGTTGGCTGCGCCATAGCGAGCACGCTGGGAAAATCGGGAAGCGAGATATTATCACCCTGCAGCCGCGCAGGATCGCCGACAAACGAATTCGATCCGTCGCGCACAGCGTAATTGGTGATCCGTCCGTTACCGTCGAGGCTGAGCGTGAGCACTACCGACGACCGCAACTCAACCGGTACAAGGTTCGGGTCCGCGCGATTCGCATAAACGACAGGCACCTCGTACGCAACTCCCTGCGTGGTCGTTCCGATTGTGAAAGCGAGTGCGCCGAACAGAATCAAGCTGGATAACAGGCCCCCTGTTGCCGGAATGGTAAGCGGGCGCATGATTTGATTCATCCGGAACTTCCAGTTATTCCAGGCGTGCCGGAGCCGCGATCCGTCGTTCTCCAGCAGAACTTGCCGTTCAAACGAAGCCGACACCTGTAGTTTGGTCCGCAGATCATCCGGGGCCTTCGGCTCCGGCAGCTTTCTGAGCGTAGAACGCAGGGAGCGGATTTCACGGATTCGTACCGCGCATTCCTGGCATTCGACCAGATGCGCTTCTACACGGGAATGCTCGCTCTTGCGCAGCCTCCCATCTACGTAATCTGTGCTCCGGCGATTAACGCCCCAGCAATTCATGGATTCTCCATCCTGTTTGCAACCGTCCTCTACGCCAAAGCCTCCGCCAATCCCGCATCGGGTCGTTGCGTCAGTTCACGCCGCAACGCCTCACGGCCGCGCAGGATTCTCGACTTCACAGTCCCAAGGGAAACCTGCAAAATCTCGGCAATCTCTTCATAGCTCAAATTCTGAATGTCCCGCAGCACTACTGCCGTCCGGAAAATCGGATTGATCCTGCTTAGTGCACGCTCGATCAACACGCGATTCTCGTTATCCAGCGTCAGATCGAAAGGTGAGCGGCCGGGATCCGGCGCGGACTCGAGCGAATTGGCATGCTCGGAATTTCCCTCCGAATCGAGGGGCACCTCGCAGCGGCAGTGCCGGGCGAACCAACGGCGATGGTTATATGCCTCGTTGACAGCGATACGGTAAATCCATGTCCGTAGGCTGCTCTGCTCGCGAAAAGAACGCACTCCGCGGAATACTTTCAGAAAAACTTCTTGCACGACATCGCATGCGTCCGACTGATTTCCTAACAGACGAAACACCATGCTGTACACGGGCTGCTCGTAGCGCGAGATCAATTCCTCGTAGGCATCCTCAATTCCTGCCCTGAGCCCGCGCAAAATACGCGCATCTTCTTCCGATACCCCGGCTTGGGCGCCTGCCAGAATGGACAGACTGCCCGAATTGCCCAATAAGGATTGCGCCATCGCCTGAATTGTAACGCTTCCGGCCTCTCCGGTGCCAGCTACCTAATTAGACACCGATAGTGCCCGTGGAGTTCCTTCCGCCGCGCAGACCCGTTCGTAGTAGCGCTCATACTGCGGAATAATTAGGTCGGTGCAGAAGCGGGTTTCGGCCGTGTGGCGAGCCGCCTCCGATATTCGTGCGTGCAGACGCTCATTTGTAAGCAGCTCAATCAGACGCTCCGATTGTTTGCCGATATCGCCGACCGGTTCCATAAATCCATCCACGCCGTCCGTGATCAAGTCCGGAACTCCGCCCGTGCGTGTGGCCACGGGAGGAACGCCGCACGCCATGGCCTCTAGGGCGGCCAGTCCAAAAGCCTCCATTTCGCTCGGTAAATGCAAGGCGTGCATACGTGGGATTAGCCGCTCCATGTGGTCCTGCTTACCGAGGAACTGAACCCGCTCTTCAATGCCGAGGTCGCGCGCCAGATATTCGGCCGGTCCGCGGTCCGGGCCGTCGCCCGCCATGATCAATTCCGCGTCCACGGCCTCCCGCACTTTTGCGAAGACTCGCAGGCAATCGAGCACCCGTTTGACCGGACGAAAATTCGAGATATGAAGGATGCGCTTCCGTCCTTGCGAGCGAGCCTCCGGGTCTGGTTTGTACAGCGAACAGTTAACGAAATTGTGTATGACCTCAATCGGATTCTTCACACCGAACACGTCAATCGTTCGCTTACGCATGTATTCGCTGATAGTCGTGACACCGTTCGATTGCTCAATCGAAAACTTTGTGATTGGGAAATAGGAACGGTCCCCACCCACCAGCGTGATGTCCGTTCCATGCAGCGTCGTGATGAATGGAAGCCATCTCTGGTGTGTCATCTGCTGCGCCAGCAACGCCGAAATCGAATGGGGAATTGCATAGTGCACGTGCAGCAGGTCCAACCGGTACCGCTCCGCGACTTCCGCCATACGAGAAGCAAGGGCCAGAGAATAGGGAGGGTATTGAAATAACGGGTAGGTGGAGACTTCTACTTCGTGATAATGCACGCCAGGCGTGCCCGGGTCCAACCGTATGGGATTCGCGTAGCTGATGAAATGCACGTCGTGGCCGCGCTGCGCCAGTTCCATCCCCAGTTCGGTCGCTACGATGCCGCTGCCGCCATACGTGGGGTAACATGTGATTCCGATGCGCATGTCTCAGTATCTGCTGGTTGTCGGCCCGCTGTAGCTCAAACTGTTAGTACAATTTTGCCAATATGTTGCCCGCTCTCCAAGCGCTCGTGGGCCAATCGCGCATCTCGCAGCGGGAAAGTGGTGTCGATCGCCGGCCGTATCGGATGCTTAGCCGGCAGGAGTGGCCATACTTCATGCAGCAAGCGCTCTGCGATTTCGCCTTTCTGACTGGCTGAGCGCGCTCGCATTGTAGAGCCAATGACGCGTCCACGTTTGATCATCAGCTTGCCGATGTCCAAGGTGCCGGTTCTGCCGCCCTGCGTAGCCACTATCGCCAGCCGTCCTTCGGTGGCGAGGACGTCGAGATTACGATCCAGATAAGATCCGCCTACCAGATCCACTACGACATCCACTCCCCGTCCGTTCGTGACGCGCTTCGCTTCCGCGACGAAGTCCGATTCTTTGTAAGGTATGGCGTGATGTGCGCCCAGATTCACGCATGCGGCGCATTTGGCAGCACTCCCGGCAGTCGCGATAACTGTTGCATCCCACGCGCGAGCGAGCATGATCGCGGTCGTGCCAATTCCGCTTGCGCCGCCATGAATCAGCACAGTTTCGCCCCGCTTTAGGCTCGCACGCGTTATGAGATTGTCAAATACGGTGAAGAGATTCTCCGGTAAAGTTGCCGCTTCAACTGCCGTCCATCTGGCGGGAATTGGCAGGACTTGCATACTCGGAACGGCGCCGTACTCGGCATAACCGCCTCCCGAAACGATTGCACACACAGCATCGCCCGGTTTGAAGACCGTGACTCCGGCGCCCACCGAATGCACGATGCCGGCAACATCGAGGCCCGGAATGTCCGAGGCGCCTGCCGGTGGCGGATACTTGCCTTCGCGCTGCATGATGTCAGCGCGCGACACGCCGGCCGCCTGAACGCGAATAACCAGTTCACCTGGCGCAGGTTCGGGATCCGGCCTCTCCACGGGTCTCAGAACGCCGGGTGCACCGAACGATGAAATTTCGATCGCGATCATTTGTCTCTTGTACCCTGGACTACGAGCAACATGGTCTATATCAATCTACGTTGGCCCGCTCTGGTTTTTCTTCTGACACTGGCTGTGCCGGTTGTGCAAGGTGAAGTGCGACTTCCCCGGATTCTCAGCAGCCACATGGTACTCCAGCGCGACCGCCCCATCCACATTTGGGGATGGTCCGAGCCCAACGAAAAGGTTTCAGTGGCATTGAATGGTGAGTCACAATCCACTCTGGGAGACAACCTCGGGCGCTGGAGCGTGTACCTTCCACCACAGCCGACGGGAGGCCCGTTCCGGCTTACTGTCGCGGGGACAAACCAGATCGTGCTGGATGACATTTTGATAGGAGATGTTTGGTTTGCCTCCGGCCAATCCAATATGGAGATGCCGCTGGAGGGGTTCCGGGGTTCAGCAATGGTGAAGAATTCAGCCCAGGAGATCAGCCAGGCAAGTTATCCCCAAATGCGGCTTCTGATTATGCCCCGGAAGGCCTCCGAGTTTCCGCTGGCAGACTTCGATGCCGGTCAGTCCTGGACCATCTGCACTCCGGAAACGGCAGCAAAGTTTTCTGCAGTGGCCTATTTCTTCGGGCGCGGCATTTTGGCAAAAGAGCAGGTCCCAATCGGTCTCATTGATTCCACTTGGGGCGGAACTCCGGTTGAGGCTTGGGTCAGCCTCGATGGCCTCTCGGCGGACGCCTCTCTCATGCCGGTCTTCGCTGCCTGGGCCCGGATGAGCGACGACCAAGCAGAAGCTTTGTTGTCGGCTGCTGCCGAAAGACGGGAAGACCAAGCGGCGAGAGAAGCAGGTCAACCGCTCCCAAAACACGCATGGCATCCGGATTCCCAATCCTGGGATCCGGCATGGTTATTCAATGGAATGGTCGCGCCCGCTACCAATTACCCGATTAAGGGCGTCATCTGGTATCAGGGCGAATCCAACAGCCGATTAGATCGCGCGTTGATGTATGAGAAAGCATTTCCAGCTCTTATTGCCGATTGGCGTAGGCACTGGCGCGAAGGCGATTTTCCGTTCCTGTTCGTGCAGATTTCGAGTTTTACTTCTGACGCAACCGAAGATTGGGCCGTGGTCCGCGAAGCGCAAAGGCGTACACTCTCCGTCGCAAACACCGCGATGGCGGTAAGCATCGATGTTGGCGATCCGGACAATGTGCACCCGGCCGATAAACAGACCGTCGGCGCACGCCTGGCGCTTGGGGCGCGCGCAATTGCCTATGACGAAAACATCGAATATTCGGGCCCGTTATTCCGCGAAGCCAGCACAGAACCGGATGGTCTCCGTGTTTGGTTCGATCACGTCGCAGGGGGCTTAGTGGCGAAGGGCGGCCCGCTCCAAGGATTTGAAATCGCCGGAACGGATCGTCAGTTTGTGCAGGCGGCGGCCCGTATCGACGACCGCAGTGTGGTTGTAAGCAGCCCGCAGGTGCAAAAGCCAAAGTATGTCCGTTACGGCTGGCAGAATGCTCCGCGGGTGAATCTCTATAATTCGGCAGATCTGCCGGCTTCACCGTTTACATCGGAAGAAAAAATCGCGATCTCAAGCCGCAGGTAGCGTGAGTTCAACACCTTCCAGTTCCGTGGACTGATCTCGTTCAGACATTTGCCGGCCCGGATTTGATAGATCAGAAGTCCAGCGATAAATAGCCGCCCGCAGTGCCTCCATGTTTATTGGCTTACTTAGATAATCGTTCATACCAGCTTCGAGGCAGTTACGCCGATCGTTCATCATTGCCGAGGCGGTGAGGGCAATAATCGGCACATCCGCGTGGCCCGTCGGCAGGCTTCTGATTCGACGGGTAGTTTGCAAGCCGTCGAGGCCAGGCATATTGACGTCCATTAGCAGCAGATCGTAAGGTGTCTCCAGAACTCGCTGAATTGCAGTGCAACCATCCGTTACTAATTCAACGCGGTGACCCAACTTCTCTAACATTCGTTGAATGACAACGCGATTGATGACGTTATCCTCGACGACAAGTACACGTTTCGATACGGCGAGGACGCCACCAATAGTGCTCGGCGAATCTTTTAAAGCTGCGATCCCGAC
>DAISJE010000320.1:0-5799 GCA_036821665.1 Bryobacteraceae bacterium
TAGCGGATACGGCACTCGAAACCCAAGGAAAGCTGATCGCTTATTGCCCGGAACCATATCTATAGAAGGAGGAAAAAGATGAAATCTTGTACCCATCTGGATCAGATTCGAGCGGTGACTCCGCGAACGCCGCAAGGCTGCGAAGAGTGCTTGAAAACGGGAGATAGCTGGGTTCATCTGCGCCTGTGCCTGGAGTGCGGGCATGTCGGCTGTTGCGATTCTTCAAAAAACAAGCATGCGACCAAACACTTTCATCACACGCAGCATCCGATCATTCGGTCGTTTGAGCCTGGCGAGACATGGGGCTGGTGTTATGTCGATCAAGTCGAGTTGAATTTCGCACGAAAAGCCGGACAGAGCTAACGAGTGGGCTTCTATACGGCGCACGAAAACAACCAAAAGATAGGAGATGATTAGTCATGAGTGTAAAAAATAGACACAACGGCTCCAAAGCGCACAATCTCGAATCGGGAGCGGAACGCGCCAGACCGACATTGCACCAACGCGCTCGGGAGATTCAAGCCTACGGGAAGATCGCAAAGTTGCCGATCGCGTTGGATGAAGGAGTCTGCGCGGAGAGCACCGAAAACTTAAATCAGCTTCTGGCCGACACGATGACGCTTCGGGACATGTACAAGAAGCATCATTGGCAGGTATCGGGCCACACCTTCTATCAGCTTCATCTGCTTTTCGATAAGCATTACGAGGAGCAAAGCGCCTTGGTGGATGCGATCGCCGAGCGCATTCAACTGCTTGGAGGAATCAGCATCGCTATGGCCCCCGATGTTGCCGAGACGACCATCATTCCGCGGCCACCTCGCGGCCGTGAAGAAGTCCCGGTACAGATTTCACGACTGCTGGAAGCCCATGAGCTCCTAATAAAGGAAGCGCGCACGATGGCTAAGCAGGCGGACGATAGTGGAGACGACGGCACGAACGATCTGCTCGTCAGCCAAGTGATCCGGACCAACGAGTTGCAGGTTTGGTTTCTGGCCGAACATTTGGTGGACGTACCAGCCACTCGAGCCGATTAAAACGGTAGCCGCGCGGATTCCGATATAGTAGTTCTTCCTCTATGCGAGTCCGCGCTCTCTTTATTCTCCTTGCCATTGCCGTTCCTGCATTTACACAGACGCCCAGCAAGCGTTCGATCAGCGCCGACGATATTTACCACATACAGCGCGTGGCCGATCCCCAAGTTTCGCCGGATGGCAATTGGGTGGCTTATACGGTCTCCACAGCCGACAGGGAAGCCGATAAAGAGATCAGTCATATCTGGATGACGAGCTGGGACGGCTCTCAGAACGTTCAACTCACATACGGGAGTGAATCGGAAAGCTCGCCGCGTTGGAGTCCCGACGGGAAATATCTTTCGTTTGTGTCCTCCCGACCGGGAAAAACGAAAGGCTCACAGGTGTGGTTGATGGACCGGCGGGGCGGGGAAGCCCGCCAGCTCACGCACTTGAAGGACTACAACATCTCTGAGCACGAGTGGTCGCCCGACTCTAAGAAGCTTCTGCTTGTTCTGCAGCAAAAGCTGGAACCGGATACCGAGGATGCGAAGCCGGGCTCCAGCGAAAAGCCAAAGCCTCCCAAGCCCATTGTGATCGATCGTTATCATTTCAAGGAAGATATCGCCGGTTATCTCGGTCCGAAACACAACCACATCTATTTATTCGAGGTTGGCACGGGAAAGCTCGATCAGGTCACGAAGGATGACTTCGATGAGACGAAGGCAACCTGGTCTCCGGATGGGACGAAGATCGCTTTCATCAGTAATCAGGACAGAGATCCGGATCGAAGCGAAAACACAGATGTCTTTGTGGTGGATGCACGTCCGAATTCGATAGCGCGAAGATTGACTACGAATCCGGGCCCGGATCAGGGCCGGCTTGCCTGGAGTCCCGATAGTAAGCTGATCGCGTATCTTCAAGGCTTAGCTCCAAAGTACAGCGCGTATCAGGAATTTCATCTCGCGGTTGTGCCGGCAGGCGGCGGTTCACCTCGTCTGTTAACGGGCAATCTGGATCGCGGTGTTTCGCTTCCCGCATTTACCCCGGATGGCCAGTCCGTATTTTTTGTAGAGGCCGATGACCGGTCTGAATACCCAGCCAAAGTGCCGGCGAGCGGTGGCACGATCGAACGTCTCATTGGAGGGAAGCTGGTCGTCTCGGAACTGTCTTCCAAGGAAGGTCATACCGCGCTGTTAGCGTCTACCGATCACGCTCCCGACGAAGTATTTGCCATGGATGGCGGAGTACTTCGTAAGCTGACCTCGCATAACGATTCGCTCATGGCCGAGTTGCACCTAGGCCCGGTAGAAGATATCAGCTTCAAATCGAAGGACGGCACCGAAGTGCACGGACTGCTCACCAAGCCGGCTTCCTTCGAAGCAGGGAAAAAATATCCGATGCTGCTTCGCATTCACGGCGGCCCGAACGGACAGGATGGTCACGAGTTCCGTTTCGATAATCAGTTGTTTGCGGCGAACGACTATATTGTTCTGAATGTGAACTACCGCGGAAGTTCAGGCCGTGGCGAAGAATATCAGCGAACGATCTTCGCCGACTGGGGCGATAAAGAAGTGGCCGATCTGCTGGCCGGTGTCGATCATGTGATGACGATGGGGATTGCCGATCCGGATCGTCTCGGTATTGGAGGCTGGAGCTATGGCGGTATTCTTACCGACTACACGATCGCTTCCGATGGACGATTCAAAGCGGCTATCAGCGGAGCCGGTAGCGCTAATCAAATCTCGATGTATGGATTGGATGAGTATGTGTTTCAATACGACGCCGAAATCGGTCCGCCATGGAAAAGTTTGAATACCTGGCTTAAACTCTCCTACCCGTTCTTTCATGCCGATCGCATTCATACGCCAACTCTCTTTATGGGAGGCGATAAGGATTTTAATGTTCCCCTGGCCGGCGGCGAACAGATGTACCAGGCGCTTAAGACTCTTCAGGTGCCGACAGAGCTGATCATTTATCCGGGAGAGTTTCATGGTTTCACTCGGCCCAGCTTTATCCACGACCGCTATGAGCGCTACCTTGCCTGGTATGCAAAATATTTAAAATCGCCGCCGACGTTATAGGGCGTTTCGCTCCCATTGTGAGGGTAAATACGCTGCAAGTGCACCCTCTCCCAACTTTGATGGGTGACGCTAGAAAAATCCCCAAAATGTAAAAAGACTGTGACGTTTTCTTCAAAACGCGCACCGTTGCTTTCCATCTCGCATCTGCAATCACATGATGGAAAAGGGTACGACTTTCGAATTACTTCGAGCAGAAAGTGCAGCCCTCTAGCCATGCACAAACAGCATTGGCGTTCAACGGGGATGTGTGGATTCAACAATTACATCGGTGATGCAGACGGCACAGCAGGATGATCGCGCCGCTAAGGCGTTGTTCGCGGCGCTCTACTCCGAGCTTCATCATCTGGCAAAATGCCATCTGGCCCGGCACGGCGGCCCGATGAGCCTCGGTACAACTACGCTTCTGCATAAGGCATATATCGATATCGCCGGGCGCAGCGGCACGTCCTTTCCGGATCGCTCGCGTTTCATGGGTTATGCAGCCCGTGTCATGCGAGGGCTGGTCATCGATCACGCCCGCAGCCGGCGAGCCCAGAAACGAGGGGGCAGATTCGAAATTACTTTACTTCCCATCGACTACGGTAAAGATCCTCTGGATGACCGGCAGCTCGGCATGATTGGCGATGCTTTGGACGAGTTAGCCAAAGTAGATTCCTCTCTTGCCGAGTTAGTCGATCTTAAATTTTTCTGCGGGTTTTCGTTCGCGGAAATCGCGGCGATGCGGGGTATGTCCGAACGTACGATACAGCGAAGTTGGGAAAAGGCTCGCATTTACCTTTACTGCAGCATCCGGCCGGATCTTGGGCTTTGAGTTATTGATGTCAAGGCTACATCCGGAGCACTGGCGGGAAATAAGTCCTTACCTAGATCACGCGCTTGGGTTGCCGGAAAAAGAACGTATTGACTGGTTAGTTCGCTTTCGCGGCCACAACCCGGAAATGGCCGCTTTGGTGGAGGCTCTTTTGTGTGGACACAGGGTGCTAGAAGAGGAAGATTTTTTGGAGGGAAATCAGCTTTTGATGCTGGAGCCGCCGGGACTTTCAGGTCAAACCATCGGACCGTACACGCTGATCTCGGAGATCGGTCACGGAGGGATGGGAACTGTCTGGCAAGCTGAGCGGAGTGATGCCCGATTCAAACACCAGGTCGCCATTAAATTTCTTCGTATTGCATTCCTCGGGCGCGACGGGGAGGAACGATTCAAACGCGAGGGCAGAATTCTCAGCCGCCTTGCTCATCCCAATATCGCGGAACTGGTCGATGCAGGAGTCTCGGCGAGCGGTCAACCTTATCTCGTACTTGAGTATGTAGATGGCGACCACATCGATCGCTACTGTGATCAACGCGGACTCGATGTCGAAGCGCGCATTTGTCTATTCCTCGACGTGCTGTCCGCCGTTGCCCATGCACATAGCAATCTAATTGTGCACCGGGACATCAAGCCGTCGAACGTGCTGGTAGGAAATGGTGGACAGGTGAAGTTGCTGGATTTCGGTATCGCTAAGTTACTGGAAGGCGACCTAGAGGAGCAAGCGACCGGGCTGGTCACCATTGATGGGGGGCGGCCGATGACTCTCGAATACGCAGCTCCGGAGCAACTCAGAGGAGGCACAGTCACAACCGGCACGGATATTTATGCTTTAGGAGTGCTGCTGTATGTTTTGCTGACCGGGAAGCACCCCGCGGGGTCAGGGCCACGTTCGCCGGCGGAGCTAATCCGGGCAATTGTAGATATTGAGCCGCCACGTGCGTCAAGTGCTGTAGCCGCGACGCGATCGAATGCCGAAGTGATTTCCGCGGCTTCTATAAAATGCGGGATGTCCGCGGATAAGCTTCAATGTTTATTGCGCGGAGATCTGGACAGGATTATTGCGAAGGCGCTGAAAAAAGATCCGGACGAACGCTACGCTTCCGTCGATGCTTTCGCAGATGATCTTTCGAGATACCTCCGCAATGAGCCCATTCGCGTGCATTCGGATGCAATGGCCTATCGGACGGTTAAGTTCATGCACCGCAATCGGCTGGTGTTTACGCTAAGCGCCCTTACCATTGCCGTTATGGCGGCCGCATGGTGGACACGTTCCCTAAAGCCCGGATGCCGGTTGAGGTATCGAAAGCCACGCCGGCCAAAAAAGGCATAAACTGTCGTTATGAAATGGTGCATCGTTGTGATTGCTTCGTGTTGCGCGGCAGCAAGCGCGCAGGTAGTCACTCAGAATGCGACTCCGAAGCTGCAGCCCTACCAGTTCAAAGCTCTGGAAAACGCCCTGCGGAGTCCAAAGGCTCAGACGCCAAACAGCTTCTCCGGTCCGTTTGCCAAGCTGCCGCCGCTGCCTCCTGCCGCCCCGCTATCGCCTAAGCCATCGATGCTTCAAGAAGTAGCGAAGGCCTGTGCGATTCCTCTGCTCCCGATACACGGCGATCCGAAGATAGATACAGGTATCCAGCGAAAGATGGGGCCTGAGGCGTTTTCTTCCGATCACATGCCGATTGCCAAAGGATTGCCGCCCTGCCCGCAAGACCGCCGGCAAGTTCACTGAAGGCCGTGAACCGCGGCTAAACAGAAATCGCGCCGCGCAGGTACAGCGCCGAATATCCTGCGATTTCGACGCGGTCTCCGGACAGCTTGCAAAATAATTCACCGCCGCGCACCGAAATCTGTTTTGCAAAAAGGCTGCTTTTGCCCAGCCGGGAAGCCCAGTATG
>DAISJE010000321.1:0-5795 GCA_036821665.1 Bryobacteraceae bacterium
AACAGCATGTAGCCCTGGGCGTACGAAATCATCTTCGAGCAATAAAGCGCGCGCCGCACCTCTTCAATGAAAATTTTTCGGTCTTGCGCATCGGTACTGTGCCGCGGTCCGTGGAGCACCTTCGACGCCGCTGTTCTTTCGTCCTTCAACGCCGAGAGACAGCGCGCGAAAACTGCCTCGCCAATCAGCGTGACGGGCATGCCCAGGTCCAGTGCGCTGATAGCGGTCCATTTGCCTGTTCCCTTCTGCCCGGCAGTATCGAGAATTTTGTCGATTAGCGGCTGGCCGTCTTCGTCCTTTTTCTTGAAAATCTCAGCCGTGATCTCGATGAGGAAGCTGTCGAGCTCGCCTTTATTCCATTCAGCAAAAACATCGCCCAATTCGTCCGCACTCAGTCCCAGGCCATCCTTTAATAGCTGATAGGCTTCGCAGATCAACTGCATGTCGCCGTATTCTATGCCGTTGTGAACCATCTTTACGTAATGCCCGGCACCGGCTTCGCCCACCCAGTCGCAGCAGGGAGAGCCATCCTCCACCTTCGCCGCAATCGATTGAAAGATATCCTTGACATGCGGCCACGCTTCCGGGTTGCCGCCTGGCATAATCGACGGGCCGAACCGCGCGCCCTCTTCCCCACCGGAGACACCGGTCCCGATGAACAGGATGCCTTTTTCATTCAATGCTTCGGTGCGACGGTTCGTGTCCGGAAAATGCGAATTTCCACCATCGATAATGATGTCGCCCTTCTCCAGGTGCGGCGCGATCTGGTCAATCATCTGATCGACCGTATCGCCCGCCTTGACCATCAGCATTACGCGTCTGGGCCGCTTCAGCACCTCGACAAACTCGGGAATAGAATGCGTGCCTACGATCTGCGTCCCTTTTGCCTCGTTTGCGAGGAACTCATCCACTTTGGAAGTTGTGCGATTGAAGACGGCCACTTTGTAGCCGTGATCGTTCATATTCAGGACCAGGTTCTGGCCCATAACGGCGAGGCCAATCAGGCCGATGTCACAGGTTGCGTTTGGCATTTTGTGTTTTTGTATCCGAAAGGTTTGATGATACCGCGCGATCTTCAGCGCGTAGCCCACATCAGATACTTTCCAGCCGGGCCGATCGAGTGGTTATTCTTGCCGCAAAGCGATCAACGGATCGATACCTTGGCTTCGTCGCGCCGGAATGTAGCACGCCGCCATTGCGATGAAAGCGAGTCCGAATGCGGCAGCGGCGAAAGTCGCCGGATCAAACGCGCTCACAGAGTAGAGGAGCCTCGCCATCAATTGAGTGAGTCCGAGGGAAGCTACGGTGCCGGCAATGATTCCCGCAGCCGCGATCTTTCCGCCCTGCGCTAGTACGAGCCGCAACACATCTGCGCGTTGGGCGCCCAGAGCTATGCGAATGCCAAGCTCTTTTTCGCGCTGTCCCACAGAGTACGAAATCACGCCGTAGATTCCGATGACCGCGAGGACAAGCGCCAGACCGCTGAACAGCTCCAAGAGGATGAGCGTGATGCGCCGTTGCGAGACAGAGGCGTCCATTACATCTTGCATGGTTGCAACGCCGAAAACGGGTTGCTCTGCATCGATCGCGGCGACAACCCGCCGAATCGCACTGGCCAAAGGCCTTGGTTCCTTACTCGATTTAACCAACAGTGTCATCCCGTTCTGGGCGAATTGGCAGAACGGTACGTAAACTTCAAGGCGTGCTGGATTGGCGAGACCGTACATCTTGGTGTCGGCGAGCACGCCTACGATCGTAATCCACTTCGGTGCATGGCCGGCCCCAACGTCATCGAACGTGAAGCGTTTGCCGATAGGGTCTACTCCCGGGAACAGACGGGCCGCTAACATAGCATTGACCATGGCCACCCGCTGGCCATTTTCCCGGTCGGCGTCCGTGAATCCTCGGCCCAACAACAAGCGAATTCCGAGCGTTTTCTCGTAGTCAGGGCTGACAGTATGTACGTCGGGATGCGGGTTGCCGCCGGGACGCGCCGCGGGCCTCCCTTCGAGAGTGATATCTGTGCGGGAATGGTCGTCCGTAAGCGGAATCCCTGTCCCGAGTGATGCCGATTCTGCTCCCGGTATTGCGCGAACGCCCTCTAGAACTCTCCGCCAGAAAGCAACCAGTGCTGCGTCATTCTTGTATCGCTCAGTGCGAAGGCTCATATCGAGCTTGAGAACACGAGCAGCCTGGAAACCGGGGTCCACTGAGAGCAGGCGGTAGAGGCTCTTGATCATCAAGCCCGCGCCCACTAGCAGAATCAAGGCCAAAGCCAATTCGCTAGTGGCCAGCAAACTGCGCCAGCGCATGCGGTGGCGCGTCGCTGTACTCTTCGCTCCTTCCTTCAATTCAGTTTGAACACTGGCTCGCGTGGATTGCAGTGCGGGGCCGATCCCGAATGCGAACACGGAAAGGATGACCAGGGCGGCTGAAAATAGCAAAACAGAACCATTGATTCCGACCGTCGCGCCGCCTAACATCTCTTGCGGAATCAAATGTGAAAGCGCGGCAATTGCCACAATAGCCAAACCGATACCGGCCAGGCCGCCGAGCAGCCCCACCAGAAGGCTCTCCGTCAAAATCTGCCGAATAATTCGACCGCTGCTCGCCCCTAGCGCACTCCGTAGAGCTAATTCCTTAGCTCTTCCGGCTCCCCTCATCAGGAACAGATTTGCCACATTCGCGCAAGCCACCATTAGCACGAAGAATGCTGCTATCTGAAGCAGCACCATCTCCGGACGCATATCGCCAGAAAAAACGTCCCTGAGTGGTCGCAACCTGACGCCGAACTGAGCGTTCGCTTGCGGATACTCGCGCGCCAGGCTTCGTGCGATGCCTGCCATTTCCGCCTGGGCGCCATCGATTCCTACGCCCGGCGCCAGCCGCCCTAACACCACCATGTCGCCGCGGTCTCCTCTATTTTTGGCGGATTCGTTGTTCGTCAGCCATACGCCTAGCGGCTCCATCACGTCGCATTTGTCAGTCCAGCGGAAACTCGGAGGCAGCACGCCCACGACGGTGAATCCGCGGCTATCCAGTTGGATTACCTTTCCAATAACATTCTGGTTTCCTGCGAAATGCAACTGCCAAAGCGAGTAACTCAGCAACAATACGGGCTGCGTACCGGCTTTTGCTTCGCCCGAAGTGAAGCGGCGTCCCAGGATAGGCTGTACACCTGCCATGGAAAGAAAGTCGGATGAAACAGCCAGGCCATTGATGTGTTCGGGTTGACGTGTGCCGGCCAGATTGAAATCGGCGGTGACCACCGCCGCCATTTCTGAGAATGTGCGGCTCCGATTACGCCAGTCCTCGAAATTCGGATACGAGACGCTCACATCGCCAACTTTCGGCGTGGTCTCGTTCAACTGAACCAGACGCGAGGGGTCTTTGAAAGGCAGAGGACTCAGCAGAACGCTATAAATCACCGAAAACAGAGCGGTATTTGCCCCGATTCCCAACGCTATGGTCAACAACGCCGTCAACGTGAAACCACGCGATTTGAGCAGGGTCCGCCAACCGTAGCGAAGGTCCGTTGCCAGCGCTTCGACCAGCGATACTCCCCTGGCGTCGCGGCAATCTTCTTTCACGTGCTCCATTCCGCCGATTAATTTTAGACCGAAACGATGGTGGCCGTCGGGTCCAAACGCCGCAGATGATTCGGGTCGCTTGTAACGATCGGGTCTCGCCGCTCCCTGGCGACGATTACAACTGAGGCATCGATAATATCCGACGTGTTGTTGGCTCCGCAGAGTTCGCCGCAAGAACGCGCGAGTTGATCGTCAAGAGGAACAATCTCCACTTCGATAGCCCGCAAAAATCGCGCTAAGGTAACTTGAACGCGACCATTGCGCCAAGCCTGCCCCACGACCCCCGAAGGCACCCGAAATACCCGTCCTTGAGTTAATGCCCGATCAAGCAACGCGATCATTCGTTTATCCCCGCGATCCAGGGCGATCAGCGCGCCCGCATCCAGCGTTATCCCCGTCGCGGCGCGAGCGCCCGTTCTGCCCACTTGATATCTTCGGCCCTCGGCGCGCCGGCTTGTTCGACCAAATCCCGCACCAGCGCGCGGAGAGACTCTCGCTTCTCTTGTTCCGTAAGCACCCGTGTGATGTAACCAGAAACCGACTCCGCTCGCCCGGCCCGGACCTCCCGTTGCACTCTTGCCAGTTGATCTCTGGGTAAGCTGATGGCGATCTTCGACTTGGTCATACCAGCATCATACCGCTGTGGCACGCTCGCCAACAAGTTCAGTTCCGTTCCATTCATGAACTTCGGCCGTACCGTTCGGGCCGATAATCATGTAGAATCTGCTCCGCGCTGGCGTTTACACTGGAGCAATGTCAACGTCCTTCCAGGTTGCCTGATGGATCGGCAAGATTCGCGCGTAACCATTCACATGGTGGCCAGCCTCGACGGCTTCATCGCTCGGAAGGACGGAAGCGTGGACTGGCTCGAAACCACCGACACCTTCCCTGAGGGGAAGGACATGGATCCCGAACTCGTGAGGCAATTCCTTGCCACGATCGGTTGTTATGTCATGGGTTCGCGGACCTACGAGACAGCATTGCACTTTGAGGCGAAGGGATTTGGATGGGCCTATGGTGACACGCCGACTATCGTCCTCACCAGCCGCACTCTTCCAAACAGGCGAAGCTCCGTCAAATTCTACACAGGAGATCTCACGCAGCTTGTGAATGAGCGACTAAGACCCAGTTTCCGTAATATCTGGTTCGTCGGCGGTGGCTCTCTATCCGGCGCGTGTCTTCGCCTCGGGCTTGCGGATGAAGTGCGCTATTCGATCATGCCCATCTTGATCGGGCAGGGGATCTCTTTTTTCGATGAGATCGAACGGGACACCGCCCTGCACCTCAGGGAGGTAAATGCGTACAAGAGCGGCATGGTGGAACTCCGCTACGACGTACGAAAGTAGGAGCTACACGGCACCAGCAGTGGACTGACGTTTCTCTACGCCGGCCGGCTACTTGTGATTCGCTTGACTTTGGGCGGATACCAGTTTACTCTAAGCCTTTGGCGGCAATGCCTGATGAAAAATAACATGAGTGCCTCACGCGACTTGTTTCCCGGCGCACTGGAGATAATGATTCTCGAATCGCTGCGCCGCCAGCCGGCACACGGGTACGCCTTGGTCCAGCACATCCAACAGCGCTCGCAGAATCTGCTTCAGGTTGAAGAGGGTTCGTTATATCCAGCCTTACAGCGGCTGCTGAAAGCAAAACTCGTCAGGGCCGAATGGACTGTTTCCGCTTCCACCAACCGGCGCGTACGTGTTTATCAGATCACCGCGACAGGATTGCGGCACCTGGAACGCGAGATGTCCAGCTTCGACCGTATGCTCGAAGGTATCCAGATGGTCCTCGGCCCTGCAAGAAGAGCAACAAACTCCTAAGGGGGACTTCATCGGATGAGCTGGCTTGAACGCTTGTTCCGGCGTCGTCGCCTTTACGACGAACTAGCCGAAGAAATGCGCGAGCACATCGAGGAGAAGACCGAGCAGCTTATACGTCTCGATAATCTATCGCGCGCCGATGCCCGCCAGGCAGCCCTTCGAGCATTTGGAAATCCGACTCTTGTCGAGACGCGAAGCCGCGAAGTCTGGCAATGGTTCAGGTTTGAATCGTTTTTTACCGATATCAAGCTCGCCTTCCGTCGCTTGACCCGGTCGCCGGGTTTCACAACCACGATGGTTTTCACGCTGGCTATCGGCATTGGCGCTAATACGGCAGTGTTTACCGTGGTTGACAGTATTCTGCTCAAACCGCTGCCCTATC
>DAISJE010000322.1:0-5762 GCA_036821665.1 Bryobacteraceae bacterium
CCGGACGTTGTGGCGAGCCTCATCCAATTCTTCCGTACTCAGCAGTCCATGCTGTTTTTCCCACTCGGCGATGGCCTCCAAGCCAGCTCGCTGCCGCAGCGCTTGCCGGGCCGCGCTGGTCATCCAGGCCGAGACGCTCACTCCCTCACCGGCGGCCGCTGCAACAATGCCTTCGTGAACCTTGGGATCGATCGTAATGGCTAGTTTTGGTGATGGATTACCGCGCGGCATACAAACTATCCTACCTCGGTATGATACCGCGCGGAAAACTGCCTTCTGAGCTTGTACCGTGGGGCAGCGCCTCGCGCTGCGCGGGCCCCGTGGGCCCGCTTTGACTCTACATCGCCTGATCCTCGGCCTCGTAATCAAACGCAGCCGCAGACACCACCGGCGGATTCGCACGCTGCCAAGCAATGGTGCGCTCCATAGCCGTCTCGCTGTCCACGGGTTCGGAATATCCGAGTTCGTCCCGTATGCGCGCGCTGCTCATAGTCCAATCCTGTTCATTTCTGTATGGACTTTTGAGGTGCGTGGGCGTTCGGTCCTTCGGAATGGGAACCACTGAACCATTCCAACCGGCCGCTCGGCCAATTTTCTGAATCCATCCTGTTTCGGATAAAGCAGGTTCTTCGGCAATGTTGTAAATCCGCCCCGCCGCCTTATCTGAAACAGTCGCGAGTGCAATTGCAGCCGCCACATTTTCGACATAACCTCGTGGCCCGCGCCAGTGCCCGGCGTCTTCCTGAATCAGAATCGCCGGCCGTTTATCGTCCATGCGCTTTAGATAGGGAAAGAGGCGATGCAGCGGATCGCCGGGACCATAGATCATCGGTAACCGCAGAACGGTTCCGGGCAGTTCAGGGTCGTTCATAACCGCCTGCTCCACCGGAATTTTGTCGTATCCGTCGTCAAGCCAGCCGAAAACGGTCCGCAGTTGTTTGAGCACTTCCGGTCCGTAAGTATTCCGATTCGTTCGAAGCTCTGAATCCTCCGTCAACGGAACGGGCTGTAGAGGGCCATCTTCCAATCGGTGGGCAATTCCACAGGCACGATATACATCGCCGCTGCTGAGCGCGACAATCCGGCGCGCCAGCCCTCGGAACGTGTTCATGAGAAGCTTTGCCTGGCGTTCGCTGCTCAGAATCAGGTCCACGACTACATCGGGCCTCAAGCGGCGGAAGTCGTCACCATAATTTGCAAGCTCGTTCCTATCGCCGTGAATCTGTGTCACGGAATCAGGCAAGGCGGCCGGAGCGTGACCGCGATGGAAAACTGTAATATCGTGCCCTTGATGGACGAGCTCGCGCACGAGATGCGGCCCAATAAAGCCCGTTGCGCCGATCAGGAGAATTTTCATGATGATTCTGGATGCGGGTCCAGGCGGACCCGCGCGAACCGGGCGGTCCGCCCCACAAAATGTACAAAGTCCGCTCGCATTTCCTTACTTGGGCGGAGGAGGCGTTTCCTGCTCGCCGAATGTAACCGTTGATTCCGCCCCGAAATGCTTGTAATTCGAGTAGCGAATCACAATCTTGATGCGCTGCGGCCAGTCGCGAAAATAAAGCGTGTCGTCCGCATATGTTTCAAACGGGAAAAACCATTTCCCATCCACTTCGTGGCGGATGGTCGTAAAATGCGGCGTGAGATTTTGCTCGCGCAGTGTCTCAATTTGTGGAACAGCTTGCCCTTCGCTCTGCACGACCGAGAAGTCCGATTGCCGTACCCAGAGCAAGCCGTCGAAAAACCGTTGTCCGGATAGGATCTGGCGTGGACGGATGTGTTCGATGAAACAGGGATAGCCTTGCATGGTCTGTTCACCTTTGTATTGGCCTTCGTAGAGCGGCACTTGTGAAGTGGTCAGCAGAAGCGGCTCGATATTGCGAATGTCCGCAAAATCTTCGGGTGTGAGCTTAATGCGAGTCAAGGTGTTCTTGGGCGGTTCTACAATCTGCTCATACCGGCCGCGATTCGGCGAGAAGGTGATGTCGCTCACCTCGTGATATTGCCCGGTTACAAGTCCGCGGTCGTTGAACTCCTGAATGGTTACAGACTGGCGGTACGTATAGTTCTCGCGTGCCAGAGCATTCTGTGTTTCGCGCTCAGCGATTTTTTTGAGCAGATCGGGTGGTGGATCGGCAGCGCGTACCGGCAAACCCGGCCATACGAATCCCGATGCTACGATGAGGGCGATGTTTCGGACAATGCGTCCGTTTTTCATAGCTTTAGCATGCACGTGGATCGCTTTGTTCGCAACCGCGCTGATCTATTCACGGCAACATCCCTACTCACATTGGGTGATGACAGCCGCGCTTCCGGCGTTTCTTGTGGAAGCGATTTTTTACCTGGGCTCGGTTTTTGAAGAGACTCGAAGTTGGTTAGCCCGGATTCGCGTCGCGCGGCTGCAGGGCGCCATACTCTGGATAAGCGCGCTTCTGCCTTACTGCATTTTTAGCGTCGCAAGCGGGACGTTTCAGCGGAATGCCTTTTACCTGTTGGCGCTGCTAACCGGGGTATTCGCGTTCTGGTATGTATTGTTGCCGCGCCGCGCGGCCTACGATATCGGCTTCCTGGTCATTGCGGCCGCGCCTATCGTGCTGCGGGTATTCCCACGGATCTATCGATCGCCAGACGATATCCGCGTGGATGTGCTGGGACACTTGATGTGGATTCGACTCGGCATTGCGGCCTTGCTGGTGCTCCGCGAATGGAAGCCGGGATCTTTCGGGTTCTGGCCGCGACGGGATGAATGGCGAAGCGGTGTGCTCTGGTATTTCATTTTTGTGATCCCGATAGTTCTGCTGGCCTTGGGAACGCACGATGTTCGCTTCGACCCGCAGAACGGCCCGTGGTGGCGCGTCGCCGGTATCGGTCTTGGGACCTTCTTCGGCATCCTTTGGGTTGTAGCTCTCGGCGAGGAGCTGTTTTTTCGGGGCGTAATTGAACGCGCTCTGCTCGATAAATCAGGATCGGTTGTGCTTGCCATCGCTGTTTCCGCCACACTTTTTGGAAGTGTCCATCTGGGCTTTCGCCAGTTTCCGGACTGGCGGCGCGCGGTGACAGCCACGCTCCTTGGAATCGCCCTCGGGATCGTCTACGCGCGTACGGGAAGCGTGCGTGCGCCCATGGTGACGCACGCGTTTGTGGTCGCCACCTGGCGCATATTCTTTCGGTGAGCTTCGACTCCATTACGAACTATTCCGAAGACTTGCGACATCTTCCAAAATCCCGACCCGCGCTCAAGCTATTCCTGGGTCAACAATACCCTGATTCTAAAGCGTTTAGTTGATGAATCCGGTTTGGCAGGTCACGTGATTAAGCATTCATCGCTTTTAAAAACCGGGAAGAGATACGTGCGCAAACTTTTTTACATGACGGCGGATTTCCGCCTTACAGTGTTATGCGGTCTTCTATTTACTGCGGGCATTGCAAGCGCCCAGAACCAAGGCGTGGGCTGGTGGCGTCTCGACGAAACGACGGGACAGTCGATAGCAGATTCGTCGGGTGCAGGCAATAACGGTCTTCTGGGTTCCACACCGGTTGCTGACCCAAGTGATCCGACCTGGCTCATCCCGGGACGACTAGGGCCCTCCGCGCTCAGCTTTTTACCGGAGAATTTCGCGCAAGTGCCGGTTAACAACACGCTTCAACCATCCGTTGTCAGCGTGCAAGCCTGGGTTCAGGCGCCCGCTTCGCCGGGGCCTTTCCAATACATCGTCGCGAAAGGCGCATCCGGCTGCATCGCTGCCTCTTATGCGCTCTATACCGGGCCAGACGGCGGCGCGGTGTTTTACATTTACAACGGATCCAACTACATACTCTCCCCATCAGTACCTGCTTCGAGCGTTTGGGATGGCGGATGGCATCACCTAATGGGAACTTACGATGGCAGCAGCGTCCATTTGTTTCTGGACGGCACAGAGGTAGGGGCGGGCACGCCCGGCGGCGGAGGTCAGATTGCCTACAACCTCCCCACCAGCAACGATCTGTTTATCGGTAACTATGCCCCGGCAGGTTGCGCTCTTCCCTTCACCGGGAATATCGATGAGGTGCGCATTTGGAACCAGGCGCTCAGCCAGCCGGTTATCTCAACGTTAGCCACAAAGGCGTGCAATTTCGTCAGCGTCGCAGTGAAGCCGGCAACTGTATCTTGGGGCGGCTTTGTTACCGTAACCGGGAAACTGCAAAATTGCTTGCCGTCGAGTCAGGCTATTGTCGTTCAATTCGACACGATGACGCCCTGCACAAAATCGTTGAGCGCCTCGATACCTTTAACGCTTCCACCGAACGCTTCTCAAAGCCTGAGTCTGCCTCTATTTATCCCGTATGGGGCGTGTACCGGCACGTATTCGGTGCGAGCAACAACCTCCATCGGCGGATTTCCTGTGGTCATGAGCTCGGCAGCCTTAAATGTAACTCGCTAGAGTTTGTGGCGCGGCGCCGGGAATGGTGTCTGCTCAACACTTGCTCTCCCGCGAATACAGACATGCGCGGTCACGACATGTTCGCGACGAGCCTAGGCATATATATACCGCAACCCGAAGAGATTCGTCGGGAGCGTGCACTCACCCATATGACACAGATTCAGGGCAGCTATACCCTAAGCGAGCGCGATTACCTCGCGGGCTGGGATGAGCACGCAGGAGCGTTCAGCGTCAAGGCCATCCGTGCTTTCGGAGCTTTCTGCCTAGCCCTCGCCGTTGCAACTACAATCCTTCGGCCAAATGAGTACGTGCTTGACACCGCGCTTGCCATTGTCGGACTGTGGTTGATTTTCGGAAGAAATCTTATTCTCCGACGTTGGTACAAGCGCGACTTTCGGTACAAACACGAGACGTACGTCTCGCTGTCGGATGAAGGTGTATCGTTCATGTCCCAAGGCTCTAGTGCAAGCTCCAACTGGAACAGGTTATTGGCGCATATGGAATCCAACAACGTCTTCCTGCTCTACCCCACCGAGCGGATTTTCTACATTGTGCCTAAGATTGCATTCCGGCCGGCGGAGTTGGCCGAGGTACAGCAATGCTTGAGGCGAAATGTCCCACTAAGACATATGCCTTGGTTCAGACAGCCTTGGGGGGCCAGTGTTCTTGTGCTCTTGTATATGTTGGTCCTCTCGGTCCTTTTTGCCTCATTTGTTTTTAATGAACAACCGCACCCAAGCAATGGTGTTTTCGTGACGAGCCGGGCATAGCGATGCCAAGCAGCAGGACGCAAAAGCCGAATACGTCATTAGCCCGGCTTCCGGTCACGCGCCGCAAAAATATTTCTATCCCCTTCTGGCCTCTCACCTTAGCTTCATCATCGCTGTTTGGCTCGATCCGTTTTTTCGCCCCGCCGTGCTACGGTCAAACTGCTCATGTCTTCTCAAGCTCAACTCGCCGCAAACCAAAAGAACGCGCAGCTCTCGACCGGTCCTACATCCGAAACCGGCAAAGCCAAATCATCCTTGAATGCCGTCAAAACCGGACTGACAGGCCGCACGGTCCTGCTCCCCGGCGACGATGCTGCTCTCTACGAAGCCCATATCGCGCGCTTCGTCGAACGCTTTCAGCCCGCTAGTCCTGATGAACAAAATCTGGTACAAGGGCTGGCCGATACCGAATGGCGCTTGTTGCGCATCCCGGCATTGGAAGCGGGCATTTACGCGCTCGGCCGTCTGGAACTTTCCGAAGTGTTTCCGAACGAAGAGTTGGCCGTACGCAATCAGCTCATCGAAGCAAAAATTTTCCTGACCTACCAGCGCCAGCTCAACAATCTCAGCA
>DAISJE010000323.1:0-5749 GCA_036821665.1 Bryobacteraceae bacterium
GGGAACGTATTCTGCATCCGGAGGATTGCGATAGAACCCGGGAAACATGGCACGCCGCGGTTTCTTTGGGTGAACCCTACAACATCGAACACCGCTTTTTCGATCGAAGGGAGAATCGCTGGCGATGGTTCATCACACGCGCGATCCCGGTCCGCGATGCTGCCGGAAAAGTTGTGAAGTGGTTCGGAACCTCTACTGATATCGACGATCAGAAGCGGATTGAGGATCAGCTTCGGCGGGCCAACCAGGATCTCGAACAGTTCGCCTTTTCAGCCAGCCACGATCTGCAGGAACCGTTGCGTAGCATCAAAATCTACAGCGAGCTCCTGATGAAGCGCCATGCCCCTAGGCTGGACGGCGAGGCGCTGAAATTCATGAGCTTCCTGCGAAACGGCGCCACGCGCATGGAAGCCCTGGTACGTGATCTTCTGACGTATACGCAGGCGACAAAATTTGATGAACCCCCGAAGGTTACCAATGCGAATGAGGCATTGAAAACAGCGCTGGCAAACCTCTCGGGTGCAATCATGGAGACGGGCGCACAAGTAACCAATGGCCCTCTGCCATCGCTGCCGGTGAACGGGACACATCTGCAGCAGCTGTTTCAAAATCTCATTGGGAATGCGATAAAGTACCGCAGCCCGGAACGCCCGCCCGCCGTGCACGTCGAAGCGGAGCGGCAGAAGGAGCATTGGGTTTTCTCGGTGAGCGATAACGGCATGGGCATCGATCCCGATTATAAGGAGAGCATTTTTGGGCTGTTCAAGCGTCTGCATAGTAGCAATGAATACGCAGGAACCGGCATTGGATTGGCCATTTGTCGGCGAATCGTGGACCGGTATCAGGGGCGTATCTGGGTCGAATCCGAACCCGGACGAGGATCAACCTTCCGCTTCACCCTCCCCGTCTGAAGAAGCGCCCGCCGCTCCTTACTCTCACGTACTGATTGTCGATGACAATGAATCGGACGTGTTTCTGATCGAAGAGGCGATAGGGGCCACCCGGCTCTCGCTCACGCTCCACGTCGCCAAGGACGGCGAACAGGCCATACGGTTCTTCGATCGGGCCGATGCCCAGGCCGACATGCCCTGTCCCGCCCTCGTTATTCTGGACATCAATCTGCCGAAAAAGCAGGGCGGCGATGTACTGAAGCACATGCGCTTGAGCCGCAGATGTGCGGATGCTCTTGTCATCGTTGTCTCTACATCCGATTCGATGCAGGATCGCGAGCAGATGAGAAATCTGGGGGCGGACGGGTATTTTCACAAACCGTCCCAATACTACGATTTTATGAAGCTCGGCGACATCGTCAAAACTTTACTCAGCGGTGTACACCCTTTAGGTAAATCGACCGGTCGGGCCTAACGATTCCGACTCTGCTTGATGCAGCTTCCGATGCAAAAAGCACTTCTTTCCCGTTATGTTTCGGGTTTTGAAAGTTGCACTCTAAGTAGCGGCAGCCAATTAAGTAGCGGCAGACAAATAAAAAGAACCGAGACAGGGCTCGCGACGCGAAAGCTGATCCAGCGTCATTAATTGGGGGCTATTGTTCAGGGTGACGGGATTTCACGTACCCTATATTGGCGAGCATCCGCTACTCCGGCTTCAAGCGGCCGCACTGTTCCCCCCGACGATGGTGGCACGGCTA
The DNA here is from genome assembly GCA_036821665.1 of Bryobacteraceae bacterium. GTDB lineage: Bacteria > Acidobacteriota > Terriglobia > Bryobacterales > Bryobacteraceae > Bog-105. The sequence goes on from DAISJE010000323.1 coordinate 1,649, forward strand.
GCCAAAAATACCCCGATCAGCAAGCCACAAAAGTCCAGAGCCGCAGCCCCGTAGTCGCCATAGCCTCTGAATCATTCCTCAACTCTTCGTCGGAACAGCGTCAGTGCGACTCCGTTCCGGGAGTTATGGTGCCTGTCGTTTGGGGAAAGTTCGTGTTAAGGGCCTTGCCAGGAAGAAATTACTTGCGGCCAACCCCGGTATTTACTCGTGCGGGCGATTCCTAGCACAGGGAAATGTCTGCGCAGATTCAAGCGGTTAGCACAGAGCTTAATCGGCATGCGGTTGCAATAGCGATTGGCCACTACCGTGCTCCATCTGACGCAAGGAGAAACATGATTCCACGATTTAGGAGCGTGCTATGTGCGTTGGCGCTTTCCGGAGCCCTATGGGTGCCAGGAGCTATTCACGCAGCACAGAACCGCGCTCCCGACAACAGTGCGACTAATAAGCAGGATCGCGACTCTTCACGGCCCACAGCCGATCAAGCGAAAAACAACATGTCCGATCGGGAAATGATGCGCCACATCCGACGGGACGTAGTGCGTGACAAATCGTTATCCACCTATGCCCACAACGTAAAGATCATTGCTAATAACGGCAAGGTTACGCTTCGCGGTCCGGTCCGCTCTGATGAGGAAAAGCGCACCATCGAAGAGCACGCAAGCAAATACGCCGGCGACGGTAACGTCACAAATGAGCTGACCGTGAAGCAAGAGTCGCAACAATAATCTGAATTTCGAAACGATAAAGGAGAATTTTAATGGCAGGAAAGAATACGTCTGTCTACGGTATCTATGCCTCGCGTGAAAGGGCCGAAAACGCAGTTGACCGGTTGCTCGCAGCGGGCTTTCGCAACGAGGACATTTCGGTCCTGTTGCAAGACAATATGGGAACGAAAGATTTCGCTCATAAAAAGGAGACCAAGGCGCCGGAGGGCACTACTGCGGGCGTCGTTACGGGTGGTGCAATCGGCGGAACGCTGGGTCTTCTAGCGGGCATCGGCGCATTGGCGATTCCCGGAGTCGGCCCGCTCATCGCGGCGGGTCCCATCATGGGTACCCTGGCCGGCATCGGATCAGGCGGCGTCGTGGGCGGCATTGTCGGCGCGCTTGTCGGCATGGGCATTCCCGAGTACGAAGCCAAGCGCTATGAGGGTCGAATCAAAGAAGGAGGTATTCTCCTCTCCGTCCACTGCGACAACAGTGATTGGGCAGGCAAAGCGAAGGATTTGCTCAAGGAGACTGGGGCGGATGACATCTCTTCGAGCGGCGAAGCGTCCGCCGACTATGCGAAGACCGATAAACCCATCACGCGAGGGGCGAGCACAACCTGATCGCCGCAATCCGCACCCGATAAATGCTCAGGGCCGTCTTACGCAGACGGCCCTTTTACGGTTCCGAAGCAACTCGTCGTTTCCCACTCTGATCGTTCTGGATATCAATTTGCCGAAAAAACAGGGCGGCGATGTGTTGCAGCATATGCGCTTGAGCCGCAGATGCGCAGAGGCTCTTTTCATCGTGGCCTCGACATCCCATTCGGCGAAGGAACGCGAGCAGATGAGAAATCTGTGCGCGGACGGTTACTTTCACAAACCGTCCCAATATGACGAATTTATGAAGCGCGGCGAGATCGTCAACGCCCTACTCAGCGGCCCCCACCTCCTTGCGGAAGGCAACCGGTCAGACCTAACCATTTCCGATCAAACGTGTCCCTTGCCGCGATCCAAACCAACGTGCTTTGGATCTGTGCACTATCCAGTCGCAGCGTGGCGTCTGAGAAAGGCGGACCGGTGGAGGTTGTGCGATAGTTCGGCAACGGAGGGATAGACCTCGATCGCGCCTGCCTCGCGAAGGTCATGTTCGCTCCAGCCGCCGCTTGTCACGGCAACGGTTTTGACGCTGGCCTTCCGAGCGGCCTCAACATCCCAAGGTGTGTCGCCGAGAGCGAGGACACGGTCCGCGGGAAGTCTCAGCCGCGCGAGAGTCGCCACTGATCCTGTTTCCCGGTGCGCGCTTTGCTTCGCTTGGCCGGTTAATCGGCTATGTTGAGTCCGCGTCCGGCGGCGCCATTCGGAGAAATAGACCGCCCTTGTCACCAAGGGTCACGTAATCGGCCTTGGCCGCGGGTTGATTCTCAGATCACCAGTGATGGCCCGTTACCCACGAGTAAACAAACCCAGTTTCCGCGTAGCGGCCGGGGCTTCGTTGTAGCGGCCGCTATCCGAATTGTGAACTTTTGATGTGCAGCCTTCGGCGCAGAAGTGAGCCCTCGGTGGGGATACATCAGGCGAACCATACGCCCCGAATGGACAATCACGGCAGATCTACCAGGCATTAACTGGCCTTCTGCCTCGACGCGCGAGTCAAACAAATATAGCCGCCTCTTTGCCGGCAAATTTGAGTCTCAATCGCAGCTGAGTGTTTGCTCTGAAACACTAGAGTCTTAGTTTCGTCTACAGGCTTGAGAAAGGCTGAAGGAAGTGACTGTGAGCTTGGCTGCACGTCTGAGTTGTATTGCAGGAATCATCATGTTAGGCGCGGTGGTGGGTCGAGTTTTATCAGGGAGTAGAGCCGGGATCGCGTCTCGTCCTGCCACGCCGCCAGTGACAAAATTGGCGCAGGAACTAGGAGAAGCATGGGGGCCTTATCACAATCGATGAAGGTGGCTTGACACTGCGCTGCTTGTGTTCTCGTCAAAGAAAACAGCTATCCGGACCAACGCGTTCCTCGTAATCGCCCAGACCACGACCGGCCGGGCTCGCGCAATCTGCCGCGGGCCAGCCGTAGTTCAGGGCGACGCATGCATCGCCCCTACCCTGTATTTATTTTCCGGATTGGGTAACTCAGTTTTCTGCTAATCCGCGGGTCCCACTTGCAGCACGCATACAAAAGAGAACTCAGGATCGCGAGTGGCGGGTTGCCCATAGCACACGTGAGGGCGATGACCGGAGTGTGGCAGCAGAATCTACCGCGCGCAACCGGTCCAATACGCTCCTGCTAAGCATCTTTGCCGGAGTAGCTCTGGTATTAGCAGCGATCGGCATATATGGCGTCATGGCGTACGCGGTGCAGCATAGAACTCAGGAGATTGGTATACGTATAGCGCTCGGGCACGCCCGGCAGAAGTGAGAAGGATGATTCTGCGCGATGGCATGCGCCTGGCGCTAGTGGGCGTCTTCTTTGGCGTTCTGGCTACCCTGGCACTCACACCCTTGATGAAGAACCTGCTCTATGGAGTCAGACCAGCAGAACCGGGCATTGTCGTCATGGCAGCCGTTGTGCTGAGCGCGGTCGCTCTGTTGGCGACGTATATCCCTGCGTGCCGAGCGACCCCCATCGACCGTGTTGTGACCTTGCGTTGGGAGTATGCAAGCCTTCAGCGAATCTGACCGGATAGCGGGAACACCCTCTATCTGCATCTGAAACAACGACACTCAATATCACAAGAATCTCTGCACAACATAGCCGTCGTCAAAATATTCGCAACAAAACGTGGCGAATAGTCCGTCGGCCACAAGCCATCGTGACAGTAATGGTCACGTGTGACCGTGCTTGGACAGGAAGTGTTTCCGTAAGACGTCCAAGCCATGCCGAGATCACACGCCTTGAGCGGGCGCCACTATGTTGTGGAATACGCGCGCCGAAAGCGGCTAACGCGTGAATTCATGGCGGCGAATACGGATGTTAGTGTGCTGCAGACCGAGTTTGAGGCTTTGGCGGAAACGTTACTAATGACCCCCAGAACTCGAAGCAAACTTGGGTGAATCGAAGAAACTCGTCTAAGTCGTCTGGCTTTCGGATGTAACAACTCGCGTGAAGCTCATAGGCTGCGCGAATCTCGTCTGGATCGTTTGAACCGGATACCACGACTACCGGGATGGGTGTCAGCTTGGGATTTGATTTGAGCTCTGCCAGGACCTCTAGGCCGGATTTCTTTGGCAAGTGAAGATCAAGAAAGATCATGTCCGGGAAGGGGTGGTTGGCGTACTCTTGTTCGTGCCGCAGAAAGGCAAGGGCTTCATCGCCATCGCGCACCGAATGAACGCCTTGCCGCAGCCGAGCGACGCTTTCAAGGCCGTGTCTGGAATCTGCCCAGCCTGCC
>DAISJE010000324.1:0-5731 GCA_036821665.1 Bryobacteraceae bacterium
GGGTCCGCGGGAATAGCAAGATCGCCAGCAACACCGGATGGAGGAATCTGTACGGACCGTTGTACAAGCTCCAAATTGTCTGGCATTTTGCGCCTGCGAATAGCGAGTCTTACATCCGCGCTATGCCCATGATCCCACCTCGGGCGCTAGTCTCCTGTTTCCGAAGTTTCTTTGCTATACCGTGTTCACGCATGGAATGTGCGGAATGGGGACAGGCAACGATTGCCGAGTCGTGCGTGATCCTGTATCACGCCTACGAGGGGACAGGCACGACTGCCGCTCGCGCGTTCAACGTGCCTCGGTGTTAGAGACGCACCGTTGCGCTCAGGACAGTCGAGCCAGTCCCGTTTTGCACATTCCATGCGTCTGCCTTTTTGCTATAGAAACTTCGGAAACAACTCTAGGAGCGCGGCAAGCTACGCCGGCAGGAGCCCGGCAAAGAAGGGATTCAACATGCGTTTATTCGGATCCGTAGTTTGTACCCATTTGGCGAAATCGAACCACCGCTGGCCATAGGCCCCTTCAACATGTTTTCGCTCTACAAACGGACTTTGGTTGAGCAGTGGAAAACCTTTTCGTTGAAAGGCAAAGTCGTTAAACTGCTGCAGAAAATAATGCCAGGCCGTATCGTCTGTGCTCGCGTGTATCGGGTCAATCGAGAAGATCTCCTGATCATGCGTGTAGGAGAGAATCGAATTGGTATCCAGGCGGATGTGATAGGCGCCGAGCGGCATGTTGCAGCGAAAACCCGTCGCTTTAAAATGCTGATCCGCAAAATCTAGATACTCGCGTAGGACCGTCAGCCACTGAGCGCGCGGGAAGGCCCAAAACGTAAATGCATATTTGGCGGAGGCGGGGGTTTCGCGATAATCGATGGTTTTGTCGGGAGCAAGCAGCGTTATGCCGCCGAAAAGATGAAGCGTCGAATACAGAAATTTTGTGATATCGAAATCGGCATTTTGCACGGCATCGCGAAGAGCCTTATCTTTTAGAAACTCGTCAATCAGGCGGCCGGCATAGGCATCGCCAAAATTCCAGAGCTTGCGGCGAGCGGCCGCTTGCAGTGTGCCTAAAATTCCTGGATTGGCGATCTTTTGACGCCGTTGAAAGACGCAGGTTCGACCCACCGTCCAGCAGATGAGGCCTTCAGAAGTGTCTAATATCGTGTCAACTTCCGCCTGGGTGAGATCGTCAATAGGACGCGGCAAATAGGTGAAGTGAAGCGCCTCAATCGGTTTTATGCGAAACGAGACTTCGTAGATAATACCTGCGAGACCGTGACTCGAGCGTACGAGGCGCAGCAGGTCCGGAGTATCGGCCTCCGAGGCTTCGGCCAGGTCCCCGGAAGGCGTGACCCATTTGACCCTGGTTACATAAGAGCTCACCTGACCGAATTCAATTCCATCGAGTGCGTCTTTGGTGTGGCAGCAAGCCGCCGCGCCTAACGTCATATTCCCGATTTCGATATTCGTCATGAATTGCAGATTGTGCTCGCGCAGGGCCTTGGAGGCTTCGATGAATTGCAGACCGGCTTGCGCAGTGAAGACGCCTTTACCGGCATCGATTTCGACAATCTGCGTCAGACGCGATGTATCGACGATGGTGCCATCGGAGGAAGCGCAAGGCGTGAGGGAATGATAGCTGCCTTTGGCCCGAACCGGGCTGGGATACGTTGCAGAATCCCGCAAAATCGTTTGGATCTCTTCGACCGTTTGCGGATAGACGAGCTGTTTGGGATTGGTGGTGATACTGCCGTCGTAGTTGACGATCGTGTTGGCCACGAAGAGCCTCCTTATGCTAGCGACTGCCCCGTTGAAACTTAGGATGGAAAGGGCGAGGTATGCCATCGCCCCTACGTGAAAATAAGGGCGAGGCATGCCTCGCCCCTACATGCGGCGTATTGTATCTCAGGGCGCCGGTACCTTCGTAGTCACTTTCCGCGGCACAACTTCAAAATCGTTCGAGGCTAAAAACGAATAGCACGCGATCTGCCGCAATGGCGATACACTGCTGGCCATCCACGTTGAAGGCGATTGGGTTCGCCTCAATGGCCCCACCGGTTTGAAAATCCCAAAGCGGTTTTCCCGTATCAGCGTCCAAGGCATAAAAATTTCCTTCATTCGAGCCGGAGAAAACTAGCCCGCCGGCGGTAGCCATCACGCCAGCCCAAGGAGGTGAATGCAGCTTGAATTCCCAGCGTTGGTCGCCGGTCGTAGCTTGCAAGGCGCGAATCGCACCCCACTCCTCCTCCGTTGGCAGATCATCTTCGCCGCCGCCGAGGAATTCCACGCCGGGCTGGTAAACAGTGTTGCGTTTGAAATAGCGGGATCCCTTTTCCCGTACCGCTACGTAAATGCATCCGGTTTTCGGACTGAAGGATGGGCTAAACCATACAGTTGCCCCATTCGTGCTCGGCCAAATGATTCGGCCCTCGGAAGTAGGATCCGAATCCTTCGTGTAGATGGGTTTGCCCTCACGATCCAGGCCATTAGCCCACGTCTGCTTCGCGTAAGCTCTACCGGCGACGAACTTACCGGTGACACGGTCGAGCACATAATAGAAGGCGTTGCGATTGGCGACTGCAATGAGTTTGCGCTTAGCGCCGCTCACGTCTGCATCAAACAAGATGGGCACATGCGCGGAATCCCAATCGTGAGTGTCATGCGGTGTGAATTGAAAAAACCAACGTAATTTGCCGGTGCCCGCATCGAGGGCAACGAGCGAACAAGTGTAGAGGTTGTCACCTCCTCGTGAATCGCCGTTCCAATCCGGGCCTGGATTGCCGACGCCCCAATAAACAAGCTTCAATTCCGGATCATAAGCGCCGGTGACCCAAGTCGAGCCGCCACCCGTCTTCCAGCTGTCTCCAGCCCATGTCTCGTGTCCGGGCTCACCCGGACCGGGAATCGTCCAGAAACGCCAGGCTCGCTTTCCGGTTTTTGCGTCAAACGCATCGATGAAACCGCGGATACCAGCTTCGCCGCCGCTGACACCAACAACTATCTTGCCCTCAATTGCCAGTGGCGCCATCGTCATGCTGTAGCCGAGCTTGTAGTCCAGCACCTGCGTCGACCAGCGCTGCGCACCACTCTTGAGATCAAGGGCCACGAGCCATCCATCCAAGGTTGCGACAAACAGCTTGTCATCAAGGACGGCAGGACCGCGGCTGGTTTGGCCGAAGCCAACCGGCCGGTAGTCCAGAGGAATAGGACGACTCCAGTCCCATAGATCGCGGCCAGTGCGAGCATCGAGTGCGGCCGCCGTGTTCGGCCCGGTCACGTACATGACACCATCGATTACAATCGGCGAGACCTCATTCGTGCCATTGGCAAACTGGTGCGCCCACTTGACTCTCAGGTGGGAAACGTTCTGGCGGTTTATCTCAGAAAGGGGCGAGTAGCGCTTACCGCCGAGATCGCCCGAGTAGGTTAACCAATTGCCGGGCTCGGCCTCAGCGTGCAAAATGCGACTAAAGGGGACTTGGGCTTGAAGACACGTACACAGGGCAATACAAACCAGCGCTTTCACCGGTCGCCTCGCGGCGCGGCAAGATACGCGACAAGATCGTCCAACTCAGAAGGCGAGAGGGTTGAACCATAGGCCGGCATTATAGTTCTGTTTCGTAGCTTGTTGAGCTGGATAAGCTCGCCTTTCCGAAAACTATGAAAGTCGCCATGGAGGTCCCGCATCTGGATGGTGAAAGTATCCTCATTCAGGCGGATGCCACGTATTGTTTTGGCGCTGGCCGTGACGGCCTCAATGAGCAGGAAACCCTCCGGCAACGTTTTCGATGCGTCGATGATTGTGGCGCGGATCTGCGACGCGCCGCGACTGGTTGCCAGAGCGGTCAGGTCGGGTCCGATGCCTACGCCACCACCGTCAAGAATATGGCAACTGGCGCAGCCGGCGCGATTGTAAATCAGCCGGCCGCGTTCGGAATTCCCAGGCAGTTTCTCTGGTGCGACGGAACTCAGACTTCGGACAAAGGCGGCGACATCCCCCAATTCTTCGGGGCTCAGATAGAACGCCGCCGGCATGCCGGGCGGAATTCCACCGCCGATTACGAGTTTGAGCGTTGCTTCATCGCTTGCGTGCGTCAGTTTGTGCCGGCGGAGATCCGGGCCACGCCCGCCGCCTCCATTCAGCCCATGACATGCTGCGCAACGTGACTCAAAAATCGCCCTTCCAACGGCAACATCGGATTGTCCCGCTGCGAGTCCGCCGGCAAAACTTACGCCAAGGGCGACTGTAATAGCACAACGGAGATGCATAATGGCATCACCATATTACTGATAGTGTTGGGGCGCTTCAACTCAACCCGGCGCATATGTTCGTGATCTCGTTGCCGTTGAATTTGGCGCGAGCTTAGATTGGCGCACGCTTAGATCGGAATGATATCCGCGAAGATGAATCCGTCGCGCTCGACAGTTTCGCCGAGACGAACCGGAATAGGCGCTGCAAACATAGGTCCTGCGGTAACGACCGTGTGAAACTCGCCGTTCTCTCCGCAAGGATCGACATGAGGCGGAAGGTCTCGCAGCAAAGACTCGTCAAAGCGCCGCCCCGCAAAGGACCGATCGAGCTTCTTAGGATCGACACAAGTGAGATACGCGACCAAGCCACTAGAGATCATTTCCCGGGCAAGCGCGCCTGTGTCGCGTTTCCAGAGCGGAAAAATTGGTTCGATTCCGGTGGCGGCCAGTTTTTCGACGCGATAGGCGCGAACATCTTCCAGGAAAAGATCGCCGAACACAATTTGATCGACACCCCGCGCTTTCATCTGCGCACAGGCGTCTGCCATGCGAGATTCATAGATCTCGTTAGAACAGGGACTGGGGAGCGGGATCTTGATCGCCTGTATTTTTAACGCTGCAATCTGGCGATCCAGTAAGCCGGTTCGAACGCCATGCATAGCGACACGATCGTAAGCTTCGCTGATTGTCGTCAACACGCCGGCGATGTCGATCAGGGCCTCGTTGCGAATTTCCCAAAGCGCGAAGGCGCTATCTTTGCCGGAACTCCACGAGACAAAAGCTTTGGGGCCGTTATGTCGTTCCATTGCTAAGATCGTACAGGGAAAGGTGGCCGAGCGGTTGAAGGCAGCGGTCTTGAAAACCGCCAACGCTGGAAGGCGTTCGTGGGTTCGAATCCCACCCTTTCCGCCAAAAAGTCCCCATTAAATGTCCATAGATGTGTTTCTGGGCGGCACCGCCGGCAAGAATCCCTGGCGTGCTGAATTCGTACAACGGCTGATATCCGCCGGCATCAAACCTGAGTCGATATTAAATCCGGTCACGCAAAAGTGGGACGCAGCGGCAAAGACCACAGAAGAGAAGGCCAAGACGCAGGCCCGGCTTTTGCTGTTCTATATCGGAGATCCGATGGAGAACGGTGCTTCGAGCAGTGTGTATTCGCTAGTTGAAGCAACAATGGCCTTGTACGATCGGCCGACCGCAACAGTGGTTGTCTTTGAAAAGGCGGGCCTCACTGGACACGCGCTAGCAGCGGTGAATCAATGTGAGCGCGTGCTGCGGCATCGCTTTCCCGACGCAAGTATATTCGACGCCTTACGAGATGCCGAAGTGTTCATTCTTATGCGTCTGGCAAGAGAAGATCGCAGGCATATATCTCACGGCGGCAGTCTCGGATAGAGAGAGATTGGGAGAGAAGGCGAGCAAGCTTCAACCGCTCTGGCGTCAAGCAAGTGCGTTAGCTAAATAAATCCGGTTCT
>DAISJE010000325.1:0-1653 GCA_036821665.1 Bryobacteraceae bacterium
CAGATGGCGGAAGGTTTATTGCGCCATGACGCCGGCAATCGATTTGAGGTGGAAAGCGCTGGCACGAAACCGGGCACAGTGCGCCCGGAAGCCATCGTCGTCATGCGCGAACTCGGTATCGATATCAGCAAACATCGTTCCAAGCATATCGATGAATTCGAGGGTCAGCAGTTCGATTACGTGATTACGGTTTGCGACAACGCCAAGGAGAGCTGCCCAGTGTTCCCAGCAGCAGTAGCGCGGCTGCATCACAGCTTCGATGATCCAGCCGGATTGAAAGGATCGGAAGAAGAGCGTTTGACGCTCTTTCGTCGGGTGCGGGACGAATTGCGCATTTATTTAGGCGACTTCGCGAAGCAGGTCGAATGCTGACAAGAACTGGCAGGTATTTTTAGGTATCGTTTGCTGCCTTGCGACGCCGCAGTGCGGGCAGCTCACTACGGATTGAAGAACAACAACGGCGGCGGTATCCATCGAGGTAACTAGCGGAGCGCCTCGCGCAATACGTTCTCTTCCACGCCCCTGCCCGCGCAGCAACCCGCCAGCTTACCATTGACAACAACCGCAGGCACGCTCTTGACTCCGTATCGTGCGGCGCGGGTGGCAATCGTCTCCTGGTGCATGTCATGCACGATGACTTCATGCTCAGAGCCTGCCAGCTTTTGAACAGTTGCAATGGTGTCCTTACAGGTTTTGCATCCAGCGCTAAAGATCTCAATTTTGTGTTTCATGTCTCTCTCTCTTTTTCTAACTTCATTGGTTTTCTTTTTGTTGCGGAACGCAGCAGAAAGGCCCGACCGCCGCACGGCGGGGCCAACTATTCCATACCGAAGCCGCAATGAGTAAGCCGACGCCGGCGTATGTTGCTCGCTCCGCATCGAAATAAAACTTGCCAATCAGAATCATTGCAGCCGCGGCGATGCCCAGCCCCAAAGGGCCGTAGCCGTGACGCCGTGACGCGCGAAACGACAGCGCAAAGGCAGTGAGGACGAGAAAGGCAACGGTCAGTACCAGCAGATACTTTGCCGAGATCAGGAAGCTGAGTCCGACTGCCGACAGAACGCTTGCATAAGCAGGCCAGCAAGCCGGACACATCAATTTCGGAAACAGCGAGACCCCGATGCCAGGTAGCGCCGCTGCAGCTCGCTTCATTCTTGTATCCGTGACTTTGAATGCTCCAGACTGGCAAGAATCAGGCACTCGCCGGAAGCGCGTTGTTCGCACTGATCGACTAAGTTCTGCAAGGTGCTTTTCATCGCCGCCAAGGTTTTCATCTTCTCCTCAATATCGGCAATCTTGGCTTTGGTGCGAGCACGGACATCGGCACAGTTCCCCGGCTCTATCCGCAGCGCCAGCAAATCCCGGACCTCGTCGAGCGAAAAGCCCAACTCTTGCGCACGTTTGATGAAGTGCAGCCGTTGCACTGTCTCGGGCGGAAATTGGCGATAGCCCGCATGTGTCCGGGGTGGTCTCGGCAAAAGCCCCCGGCGCTCGTAATACCGTACACTTTCAACATTCACTCCGCCCAGTTGCGCCACCCGGCTGATTGTAAGTCGTTGCACGACGCTTTCGTTCTCTAAAGGCAGTCTAAACCCTGTACCTAGGTACGGAGTCAAGCGAACCGTGAACAATCCTGGCTGGCAAAGCACGCAA
>DAISJE010000325.1:1753-5726 GCA_036821665.1 Bryobacteraceae bacterium
AGCCCAACTCGTTCGACAATCACTGACGTAATCACTCCGGAGCCGGCAATGTAAACAATTCGAGACGCTGTCAACAAAAGCGCGCGCCGTGAGTTCCTCAAAATCCGCCGCCCTATCCAAAGCAAAAAGAGCGTGTAGCCGGCATCTGCAACGGAAGCAAGAGAGCAGAACATTACTGAGTGTGGCGACAGAGGCTTCATTCCCCTGTATAGAGACATCTGGCCCATTTCCCAGGCAAAATTCAGCGTAAAAGTAATTACGAAAGTACGTCGAGCCATAGTGCCCTTATTTGCGAAAGACCTTGATCATAAGTACAACCAGCAGGACAATGATCAGAATGCCAATTAGCCAGCCAATGATGCACATAGGACACATGGGCACCGTCTTCTTACTCCTTAAACTTGCGCAGTAGATGAGCCATCAAGAGTGCGTCGAACCGCTATCATGGGATTTTTTCAATGCCCTCTCTTTCATGAGCGCAAAGAAGACCGGCACAAGAATCAAAACATGAACGGTGGAAGTAATCATTCCGCCCACAATAGGCGCGGCAATCGGCTTCATGACATCGGAGCCGATACCGCTCTCCCAAAGAATCGGGGCCAAGCTGGCGAGGACAGCCGTAACGGTCATGAGCTTCGGACGGAGCCGCTGGACCGCGCCTTCAATTGTGGCGGCTTGTATTTCTGCATGAGTGATCGGAACGCCGGAATCGATCCGATGATTCAAGGCTTCATGAAGATAAACGACCATGACAACACCGGTTTCGACGGCGATGCCAAACAACGCAATATATCCGACCCAAACGGCCACGCTGAAGTTGTAGCCGAGGAACCACTGCAAGAGGAGTCCGCCTGTTAAAGCGTAAAAAGTGGGGAATATCAGGACAGCGGCTTCCAGTGCAGAGTGGAAGACCATGTAAAGCAGGACGAAAATCACGAAAAAGACAATCGGAAGAATGAGTGTCAAGCGCTTTTTCGCGCGGACTTCGAACTCATATTCTCCGGACCATTTATAGGTATAGCCAGACGCCAGGTGCAGATTGGTGCGCAAGAGCCGGTCCGCTTTCGCAACGAACGAACCATAATCACTGGTATTCAGATCGATATAGACATAGCCTGTCAAGGCGGCGTCTTCATCGCGAATCATCGCCGGCCCGCGCGAGAACGAGACTTTGGCTACTTCAGACAAAGGAATCTGCGCTCCCGTTGGTGTGCCGACCAGAACCTGACCGAGGGCCTCCAGATTATCGCGAAAGTCGCGGTTGTACCGGACGTTCACGGGATAGCGCTCCCGGCCCTCTATGTTTTCGGCGATATTTTCACCACCAATGCCGGAGGTGACTGCACGCTGCATATCTTCTACTGTCATGCCATAGCGAGCGGCCTCCGCGCGGTTCACGGCGATATTGATGTAGAAACCTTGCGAGACGCGCTCCGAGAATACCGAGCTTACTTCCCGCAGTTTTGTCAAAACCTGAGTGATGCGCGCGCCCGCGTCCTCGATGCCGTCGAGCGATGGCCCTTGAATCTTGAGACCAACCGGTGTTTTCATTCCGGTGAGTTCCATGTCCAGGCGGTTCGCAACCGGCATCGTCCACGTATTTGTCAATCCGGGAAACTGAAGCTTCTGATCCATTTCGTGGATCAATTTTTCATAAGTCATTCCGGAGCGCCATTGATCGCGGGGCTTCAGCATGATCGTTGTGTCGTACATATCGAGTGGCGCATTATCGGTCGCGCTTTCGGAGCGGCCTACGGAACCAAAAACACTCTCGACCTCCGGGAACGAGCGAATGATCCGGTCCTGCTCCTGTAAGAGCGTTGAAGCTTGGGTGATCGAAATGCCAGGCAGAGCCGTGGGCATGTAAAGAGAAGAACCTTCGAACAAAGGCGGCATGAACTGGCTGCCCAGACGAAGGGCGATGGGCAAAGTGACCGCCAGGAACGCCACGTTCACGAGGATGGTGAGGATGCGATGACGCAGGCAAAACCGCAAAACGGGCAAGTAAAGAGCCTGCGTGATGCGGGAGATCGGATTTGCCGATTCGGGCCGCAACCGGCCACGAATAAACATCGGCATCAGCACGGGCACGAGCGTAATCGCTAAAAGCGACGAAAATGCTACGGCCAGAGTTTTAGTCCAGGCCAAAGGACGAAACATTCTGCCTTCTTGTGCTTCCAGCAGAAACACAGGGAGGAACGAAACGACGATAATGAGTAAAGAAAAGAAAATAGCAGGGCCGACTTGCTTGGCAGCATCGAGCAGCACATGCCGGCGCTCCGTTGAAGATACATTGCCCGAGGCTTGCCGCTCCGATAGTTTTCGATAGCCGTTTTCGACCATCACTATCGCCGCATCGACGAGCACGCCAATGGCAAGCGCCAGTCCGCCGAGTGACATGATGTTGGCGGTCACGTGGAAGTAATACATGGGCAGGAACGAGGCGACTACCGCGATGGGCAACGTGAGAATAGGGATCAAAGCCGAGCGGAAGTGAAACAAAAAGACGACGATCACCAGGCTGACAATAATCGCCTCTTCGATCAAGTCTCGTTGTAATGTTGCAATCGATTCGCGAATCAGCCCGGACCGGTCGTAACCTGAAACTACTTCTACGCCCGGAGGAAGCGAAGGAGCAATTTCCGCCAGCTTTCGCTTGACGCCATCAATTACTTTCAGCGCATTCATGCCATACCGCATCACAACGATTCCGCCGACTGTTTCGCCTTCGCCCTGCCATTCGGCAACACCGCGGCGAATATCGGGACCGAAAGAAACCGTTCCTAAATCGCGAATCAGCACGGGTGTCCCGTTTTGCGTCGCCACAGGAACTTCTCTCAGGTCGTTCAGGGAATGTAGATATCCGAGCCCACGGATCATATATTCAGCGCCGCCGAGTTCCAGCAGGCGCCCGCCCACTTCGTTGGTGCTGGCGCGGACTTTGTCCACCACAGTCTGCAGAGGAATGTGATACGCCAGAAGTTTGTCGGGATCGAGTTCTACTTGATATTGGCGCACGAAACCGCCGATGCTCGCTACCTCGGCTACTCCTGGAAGCGTTTCTAATTGGTAACGGAGATACCAGTCCTGAAAGCTGCGCAAGTCGGCCAGGCTGTACTTGTGATTGTGGTCGATCACCGCGTATTCGTACACCCAGCCAGCTCCCGTTGCGTCCGGGCCAAGTTCGGGATGAACTTCGGAGGGCAAACGTCCACCGATCTGCTGCAGATATTCGAGAACGCGAGAACGAGCCCAGTAGAGATCGGTTCCGTCCTCGAAGACGATGAACACGTAAGAATCGCCGAACATGCTCTGCGCGCGGACGGCCTTCACGTGCGGCGCGGCGAGAAAGGTGCTGACCAGAGGATACGTAACCTGATCTTCAATAAGGTTCGGCGGCTCCCCAGGCCACGGGGTATGGACGATCACCTGTACGTCTGAGATATCGGGCAATGCATCGAGCGAGATCCGGCCCATGGACCAGATACCGGCAAAAACTAGCAATGCCGTGCCAGTAAAAACGAGGAAGCGGTTGCGAGCGCACCAATCGATCCAGCGGGCAATCATTACATTGCTCCTTCGGCGGACACGCTGAGTTGTTTCGAGGCGATGGTCTGTCCATTCTTTTGTGCCTGGATCGTAACCTGCCAAGTTCCGCCGGATTGGAGAGCGCCGCTTCCTTCATAGAATCCACCGCTCTTTTCTTGAAGCGTGGAGGTTGTGCGCATGGCTGCCATGCCCATGGCAGGCATAGCAGGCATAAAGAACGTAACCGTTACTGTAGCTCCCGTGACCGGCCGTCCGTCCGCGCCGGTTATTTTTGCGCGAAAAACATTGGAGCCTTTATACGGAGGTGAAGGAGAAGTTGTGAAGTCGATGGTTGCAGCTTGCGAAGCGGGGCGGTTCATTGCGGCTGCCGCGCCCGCACCAGTTCCTCGACCGGCACCGCCTCCCAGCCGATGACCTGCGCGTG
>DAISJE010000326.1:0-5726 GCA_036821665.1 Bryobacteraceae bacterium
GCCATCAAGCCATGCGCCTGTGCTGCGATGGCGAGGGCACGGTCGTGGGTGGCCATGATCAGTTCAGCGTCTTCGGATTCCTTCCAGAGCAACGCGGTCGACAAGTGAATGGCGTCGAGAGTCCCGAGTTCGGTCGGCATAGGTTGTGCCGCCCGCTCAAGTACGGGCGAAGTGATTTCAACGATTTCAAGGGAACCAATCATTTTGAGGACGCTAGCGCGACGACTTGCCACCTCAGAATCGGTAAGCTTTGCCCGGACGCGGACGCGATCCAGCGTCCGCAGGCTTTCGACAGTAATCAAAGCACTTGAAATGCCCTGATGAATATCGCGCCACTCCCGCAAAGCATCGGGTTGCCCGAGAGCGACACGGAGCAATACCGACGCGTCTACGTACGCAATCACCGATGCCCCTGGCGCTCTTCCATCAGCAGCTCCACAATATCCAGCTTCAATGGCAGCGGCTTGGGAAGTTGGACGCGATTGGGCGGCGGTGTGCCTGGAGCGGGCTTTCGAATGCGCAGCGCACTTTTCTGACGAACCGGCACGATCTGTGCAACTGGCGTTTCGCGATCAAGGACAGAGATCGTCTCGCCACGACGTACCGCGCGGAGGTATTCACTCAGCCGTGACTTAAGCTCGGCGATGCCAACCTGCCTCATAGTCACATTATGACCAGAAATAGCCATATTTGCAACTCACGTTGGGGAGCGGCGAGCCCGCGGGTGTTCCCGCACAAAGTTCTTGAGTCAAGCATCCCGAATACTCTCTGAGCGTCTCTTACTAGTTAGGGGCTCGAAATGCGCGAGCCCGCGAATTCCTGCTCAGAGGTGAAACCATGCTCAATCTGATGACGGAGGAACGAGTTTCCAAGCTGCTGCATGCCAGCGTTGCTTCTCTGCGCCGCAGGCGTTTGGAAACACGCGGACCGGCGTTCATCAAAGTCGGATTACTGGTCCGCTATAAGCCGGAAGATATGGAACTCTGGCTAACGTCACCCAGCCCATGGGCGGTTCAGCGATCGCGGTGAAGCGACAAAGAGCCGCAATAAACGCGAGCATTTGATCACCCCTTGACTGATTGGCAACCAGAATCATACTCGAATTATGAGAATCGGGGACCGCGGTCAAGTGACGATCCCAAAGCATATCCGCGATCAGTTCGGGCTGGGTCCGAAAACGGAAGTGGAATTCTGCGTGGTCGACGGCAATATCGTTCTGCGGAAGGCGCCCAAGAAACTCAACCTCACGAAATGCAACGCTATTGCGGCAAAACCCTCGCGCAGCTCCGCTATTCCACTGTAGACGAGTTCATGGACGAGATACGCGGCCGATAATCGCCACAGAAGAAAAGGTTGAGGATGTCGCTCCGGCGCCAGCAAACGGGGTCCCCACAAAAGTCCCCACAGGTGTTAAAAACTGAGGGTCAGAAGCGGGCGAGGAAGGGATCTAAGTCACTGAAAAGATTTGGCTCCTCAGGTAGGATTCGAACCTACAACCCTTCGGTTAACAGCCGAATGCTCTACCGTTGAGCTACTGAGGAGCATCGCGCTCCGCATTGCGCCTGCTGCCCTTTCAGGCGCGGGCAAAGTGGGCCACACCCATTAAAGCACACCATGACTTGGTTCGCCATCCGCGTTTCCGTGCCTGGTAAAAGGCGTTTTGAATGTTACGCTGAAATTTCCCCATGCAATTTGAGAAAGTCTACGAGCCTCAACGCTTTGAGCCGCATTGGGCCCAGTGGTGGATCGACTCCAATCTTTATCGAGCCGATGTGAAACTCGCTCGCACGGGAAACGCTTTCTCCATCGTCATCCCACCGCCGAATGTGACCGGTTCACTTCACATCGGCCACATGTTTGAACACACGATGATGGACGTCGCGGTCCGCTGGCATCGGATGAAAGGCGCGATTACGCTCTGGCTTCCGGGCACCGATCATGCCGGAATCGGTACGCAAATGGTGGTCGAGCGCTACCTCAAAACCGAAGGTCTCACACGCCAGCAGCTTGGCCGTGAGGAGTTCGAGCGCCGGGTTTGGCAGTGGAAGGAAGAATATGGCGGACGCATTAAAGAGCAGATCCGACGCGAAGGAGCAAGCGTCGATTGGTCTCGCGAGCGTTTCACCATGGACCCGGGCCTGTCTCGCGCCGTCCGCGAGACCTTCGTGCGCCTCTGGGATAAAGGCCTCATCTATCGCGGCGAGTACATGGTCAACTGGTGCCCGAGTTGCCAGACTGCGATTTCCGACCTCGAAACGGTCCACGAAGCCGTCGAGGGGCATCTTTGGCATATTCGTTACCCGGTTACGAACTCGACCGAATCGGTTGTCGTCGCCACCACGCGGCCTGAAACGATGCTCGGCGACACGGCAGTGGCGGTCCATCCCGATGATATTCGTTACAAGCACCTACACGGGAAAACCGTCACTCTTCCGCTAATGAATCGGGAGATACCGGTATTGGCCGATCCAATCGTCGATCCGAAGTTCGGCACCGGCGTGGTGAAAGTAACACCCGCGCACGACCCCAACGATTTCGCGATCGCTAAGCGGCACGGGCTTCCTTTTATTAAGGTTATTGGCGAGGACGCCCGCATGACTGAAGCTGCGGGTCCGTATGCTGGGCTCGACCGCTTCGAGGCGCGCAAACGGGTACTCGCTGCTCTCGAATCCTCGGGCAAACTCGTAAAAACGGAACCGTACACCGTCAATGTCAGCAAGTGCGAGCGCTGCAAGAGCATCGTAGAACCGCTAGTCTCCACGCAATGGTTCGTCCACATGAAGCCGCTGGCGGCAAAGGCAATGGAAGCGGTTCGGAGCGGCCGGATTCGCTTCGTGCCGGACGATCGTGAACCGTTGTTCTTTCAATGGATGGAGAACATCCGCGATTGGTGTATCTCGCGACAGCTTTGGTGGGGTCACCGCATACCCGCATGGCATTGCAGAAACTGTCATCGGATGACCGTGGCGCGCGAAGCTCCGGCGACATGTCCGAATTGCCATTCCACCGAACTCGAGCAGGATTCGGATGTCCTCGACACCTGGTTCAGTTCCGGTTTGTGGCCATTCTCGACGCTCGGGTGGCCGGATGACACTGAGGATCTCCGCGCTTTCTATCCAACTTCGCTCCTAATCACCGGATTTGACATTTTATTTTTTTGGGTTTCCCGGATGATCATGCTCGGACTCGAAATGACTGGGGACGTTCCGTTTCGGGAGATTCATATTCACGGCCTGGTTCGTGACGCCGAAAAGCAGAAGATGTCGAAGACAAAGGGGAATGTGATCGATCCCCTAGTCATCATGGATCGTTTCGGAACGGACGCAGTTCGAATTGCTCTGTTGCTTTCCGCAGCCGCCGGCGCGGACATTGCTTTAAAAGAAGACCGGATGGAGGCAGGCGCTACATTCGCGAATAAGATTTGGAATGCCTCACGTCTGCTGTTTCTGAACATGGACCGGTCGGCTATCCACGGTTGGACGCCAAGCCAACTCAGCAACGCAGCACTCGATACCGATGCAACCGAAGATCACTGGATCTTCAATCGCCTGAATCGGACTATTGAGACTGTGAACCGCGCGCTTGAGATCCATCGTTATCACGAGGCGGCGCAAACCCTCTGGGATTTTGTCTGGCATGAATTCTGCGATTGGTACTTAGAAGTAAAGAAGCTGCGGTTTCGCGAGAACTCCGGTATCGACCCGCACTGGCGAGCCACTTTGACCGTCTATGAGGCTGCACTTCGCTTACTGCATCCTTTGATGCCGTTTCTCACCGAGGAGTTGTGGCAACGCTTGGTCCATGCCGGGGAGGAGAACGCCCAAGCACCGAAATCGATTTCGCTTGCCTCTTATCCGACTGCACGTCTCGCAGAAACATCGGAAGAACGGGTGCGTACTTTCGAGTCGCTTCAACAGGTCGTTACGGTAGCGCGAGAGTTGCGTGCCGATCATAAGCTCGATCCGAAAGCAAAGCTGGGATCGACGCTATATTTGCGACGCGATAAGTTTTCCGAACAGGATCTCGCCGCGATTGCCACACTCGCCAAACTCGAGCTGATGCAGGAGACGGGCAGTACGTCGGAGTCTAAAGGTGTTTTCCGCTCAACACCGGATTTCGATTTGCAGATCCATGCTCCTGCCGGAAGCCAGAACGGCTCGCTCAGCCCCGATGCCCGCGCCCGCATCGCAAAAGACATTGCCGCCCTGGAGCGGGCCATTCAAAATTCCGAGCGGCAACTCAATGATCCGGTATTCGTGAGTAAGGCGCCCGAAAAAGTAGTAGCGAATCTTCGTTCTAAACTCGCCGACTATCGGGCACAGCTTGAAAAGAATAAGAATCTGCTTGAAGGATCTGAATAACATGTTCGACATTTCGCACGCCGAGGTTCGGGCTGCAGTCGAGCGTGCTCTCGCGGAAGATATCGGGGCCGGCGACGTTACCTCGGAGCTGACCATCCCGGCCAATCTCCAAGCGCAGGGCAGCTTTTTGGCGAAGCAGCAGCTTGTTATCGCCGGTATCGAGTTGCTTCCGCTGATATACGAAACCTGGGGCGGTGCTGACGTTCAATTGCGGATTCGGAGCGGCAATCGCGTTGACGCCGGAGGCGTGCTGGCTACCGTTGCCGGTCGCGCGCGCACACTGCTTCAATGCGAACGCGTGGCATTGAATTTCTTACAGCGCCTCAGCGGAGTTGCGACGGTTGCCCATAAATATGTTGACGCAATCAAGGGCACCAAAGCGCGTATTCTCGACACGCGCAAGACGACGCCCGGTCTGCGCAGACTTGAGAAAATGGCAGCAGCAGCGGGCGGAGCGGTTAATCATCGGCTGGGGCTTTTCGACGCAGTATTGATTAAGAACAATCACATTACCGCGGCAGGCGGTGTTAAACAGGCTCTGGAGCGATCGGGAAAGTTTGACGGCCGCGTCGAGATTGAAGTTCGCACTCGCGTCGAATTGGACGAGGCCCTCGGTGCAGGCGCAAAGCATCTATTACTGGACAATCTTTCTCCCGCGCAGGCGGCCGATTGGATTCGTTACATCGACGGCCGCGCAACGGTTGAGCTATCGGGCGGCATCAATTTGGAAAATGTCCGGGCCTATGCGGAAGCGGGGCCGGATTTCATTTCGTGTGGCGCGATTACACACTCCGCCCCGGCTGTCGACATCAGTTTTCGTCTTGAATTAGATCGGCTGTAATGCCATTGGACGTTGCCCGGATTCGAGCGCTTCGGCCGCACACCGAAATCAACTATTTCCAGAGCGTTGCATCGACAATGACAGAAGCTGCGCGGCTGCTTGCCGGCGGTGCTTCGCATGGAACCCTCATCATTGCTGAAGAACAGACTGCCGGGATGGGCAGGCTTGGCCGATCCTGGATTTCCGAGCCCGAGACGGGCGTTTACACTTCCATATTGCTGCATCTGCCGCTCTCTCCTGCGAATCTTCCAATCGCAAGCCTGGTGCTTGGGCTGGCAACGGCCGAAGCTATCCACAAGGCGACCCATGTCGCATGCGATCTGCGCTGGCCCAATGATGTGCTGGTGAATGAGCGAAAGGTGGCAGGGATACTGACGCATTTGGTTGATGGATGTGTTATTGCCGGTATCGGCATCAATGTCAATCAAACCTCCTTTTCACCCGGCCTTCGCACGCCCGCGACTTCGTTGCGCATCGAAAGCAATGGGGTAATGCAATCGAGAGAAGCGGTGGTTGTTGCATTG
>DAISJE010000327.1:0-5722 GCA_036821665.1 Bryobacteraceae bacterium
GTCGAGGATTGTCTCAAGACGGCTAACCTGATCCGATGTCAGCTTGAGCTTAGATTGCATTTCCGCGACGTAGCGATGCCTGAAATCGCTTGCGTTTACGACGCTGGCCGCGTAGTACCGGTGGCCGAGCACGCCGACTACAATGCCGGCGGCAAAAAGCAATACAGCGAAGAGAGCAGCGGTCCACTGATTATGCTTCATAAAAGTGCTTACTAGCCATTCCGTCCGATTAATTAGTGCCGGAGAACCGCGGGAGCCTGGCTCGAACTTGGCGTATTAAGAATGGCCTCTGTGTAATAGGTCTGTTCGGCGCTGTGCTCCGCCATCAGGGCATCGGTATAGCTTGGCGCGATCGCGCGGTGACTTGCGGATACGAAATTCAAAGCGAGCAGCAAAAGGCAAAGCAGCGCGGCGGCCGCCATGCCGGGACGGGCGAACCGCTCGAAAATGGACCAGAATCCACGCCGCGCGTCTATCTTCTGCCACAAGTTGGGCATGAAGTTCGCACTAGGCTCTACGTCCGGGCACGAAGCACGGTAGTTCTGGAACAACTCGTCCAGCCGGGCATCCTCACCACTCATACTAATTCTCCCCAATTTTTCCAACAACTTATAGGCGACCAGCCATCCGCCCGTCCATCTTACAGACTTCCATCCGCCACGGCAGCATTATACGCTTTCAGTACCCGCTGCCGCGCACGAAATAATCTTACTTTCAGAGCGTTTTCATTCACGCCGTATATTTGCTCCAATTCTTTCAGCGACAGGCCTTCTACCTCCTTCAGAGTCAAAAGCAGCCGGTCATCTTCCGAGACATGCCGGAACAGCGCGTCGACAAATTCCCGCACCTGGGTTTTCTGCTGTTCTTCGGCTTGCTGTTTCCCCCCAGCCGCCGAATCTGCCATCATGACCTGCTGTTCGCTGAGATCCGCCATTCTCGATTCGCCGCGCCGCCTGATCCGGCGCAGATAGTCGTATGAAGCATTCACGGTCAGGCGATACAGCCAGGGCTCGAAGACCTCTGGCGTTCGCAGCTGATCGAGCGAATAATACAGCCGTACAAAAACCTCCTGGGCGACATCCTCCACGTCCTCGGGCCTCCCGATCAGGCGGGAAATAGTGCCCAAAATACGCTTCCGGTAAGCAAGAACCATCTGATTAAACGCCGACGCATCACCCGCCCGCGCTTTTTCAATGACTTCCTGCTCGACAAGCATACCGGCTTTTCCGTGCCGGGCGCTGTCGGCCTTTGCCATTCTAGGCGCTCCGGCAACTCGTTAGGTTACAAGGCTCCGGGCTGAAGCTCCCGCCAGGTTGGTCCCCCATGCAAGCGCTGAAGCCGAGTCTTTCTGATTGTAATTCAATGAGTTACCTCAAAATCACCAATCAATGGCAAATGATCCGATGCAACCAGTGAAACTGCGGTCCGATGTAGCCGTAAGGCGTTCAGACGCATCGCGCCGTCGTAATAGATATGATCCAGGCGCAAAAACGGGGCCAGCCCGGGGTAACTTCTGTTCCAACCGAAACGCGTCGTCAGGTTGGCGCTGCGCATATGGTGAGAGAGCATGCGCGAAACAAGGCCGCGGCTCCATTCATTGAAGTCGCCCGCCACGATGCGTAATCCTTTCGCGTCCGGGGCTTCCAATACATCGGGGGACACAAGCTTGCGGGCTTGCCGGCGCCGCTCGAGGTATGAGGTGCCCAAATGCACGGCAAAAACGTGAGCCATCAGATCTTCGGCTATCTGCACATCCACACGAACGCAACCGCGCGGCTCCCGCTTGCTCACGCTCAGATCATGGCAGCGAGACGACAAAACGGAACCATGGGTGAGAACTGCGTTCCCATAGTGCCGCGATTGAAGCCGGCGTGCCGATCCGAAAACCAGGTGCATGTTAAGGCGGTCGGCCAGAAAACGGGCCTGATCCTCGAATGCTTCCTGCAGCGCAATAATATCGGCCCGAATATCCTGCAGCACGTTCAGGATTCGATACGGACTTACTTTCCAATCGAGGCCACGACACTTGTGGATGTTATAAGTGACTAGCCGGAAACGTGTCATTCCTGCTTACTAAGTAGTGATTCGAAGCGGTCGTAAATTCTAAGCCGGCTTGTGCGACGCCATTCTTCGTACGTGATTTGCTTACTGTGAGCGAGATCCTCTTCAAAATCGGAAGTGAGGCGGCGCGCGGTATGAGGATCGAAAACTGCTAAATTCACTTCATCGTTCAATTCGAAAGAACGGTGATCGAAATTTGTGGACCCCAGGACGGACCAGGCGTCGTCAATCATCATTGCTTTCACGTGAATCATGGCGGCTTGGTATTCGTAGATCTGAACGCCGCGTTTCAGAAGCGGCCCATAGAGTGTGCGGCTCGAATTGCGAGTAAAAGCATGATCGGAATGGATTCCCGGTGTGAGAATCTTTACCTCGACGCCACGGTCGCGGATGGCATCGACAATGGCCTGCCTCGCGCTGAGATCCGGCAGGAAATACGGAGTGCTGATATAAATGCACCGCTGGGCCGCGGCGATCAGTAGCTGAAATAAAGTGCGCGCCCGCGTTGAGCCGGCCGATGGCGTACTCGTGATCACCAGCCCGACAGATCTTCCTTCGCCAGCCGGAAAAGAAAAATACTCCTCGCCCGTAATGATCTCCCCGGCAACCCGCAACCAGTTCTGAGCGAAGGCAGACTGGAGACTCGACACAACCGGACCCTCCACACGTACGACCGTGTCCCTCCAACGAGGTTTCCCTTTTAGCCCTACGTACCATTGATCGGCAATTCCAGCGCCCCCGAAAAAGGCGATTTTTCCGTCGACGATGAGCAGTTCCCGGTGCGTCCGATTATTCATCAGCGGCAGCAGATCCAGCCGCGGCGAGTGATACCATTCCAACCGGCCGCCCGCGGAGGTCAGTTCTTTGAAATATCTGCGGGAAGTGCTGAGGCTGCCGATATAGTCGATGATCAGCTTCACTTTCACACCGGCGCGCGCCCGCTCGGCCAACGCGTCTACAAAGCGCCGGCCGATTTCGCCGCTATGAAATATGTAGGCCTCAAGATTGATAGTCCGCTTCGCTCTGCAAATAGCCTGTAGCTCGGCTTCGTAGAAACAATTGCCGTTGGTCAAAACCTCTATGCTGTTCTCGCGATGAATTTGTGAGTCCGTCAACGTCGCGAGGAGTGACAGTAAATAATCCGAATCGAGGGTGGCGTGTTGGGCTTCTTGAACCCGGTACGGAAGATCGGGTCCGAAGAAAGCAAGAAACAGAAGCAGGCTCTGAATTCCCAGCGCAATCGCGCCTAGCACTAATAAAGCGGTGTACACGTGCTCCCGTCAGAGCGTCATGACTAGCTCGCCCTAGATATGGACAGCAGTGTAGACAGGTTTGCAACAGGGAAATGCGACTGTTGAGGCGATTTACTTTGCGTCCTGTGTCGAATGATCCAAAACGATGCGCCAGCTCCCATTCTGAAGCTGCCAGACAAGGCTGAAGACCCCACCGACCGGCCCGCCCGCGCTCGCAGGCCGATCGATATGCCAATTCCCGGTTGCGATGGCTATTTTTCCGTCTAGCGGCTCCACGACGAGATTAGCGAATGAAAGCCTGCCCATCGCCGCTGGTGACTTGTACGACGTACGATAGCGCTCGAGCAATTGCGCGCGGCCATGCAAAACCCGCTTGCCGACGAAGATGCAGTTCGCGGCATACGTCTCGACGAAGCCCGGAATGTCGCCGCGGTTCCAGCTTTGTAATTGCACAGTGAGTTCGTTTGAGATCCCGGTTCTTGCATCGGCCGCCCCGACCCGCATGCATGCAAGAAGTAGCGCCATCAAAGTAAGAGCGGTCGTTCGCATGTGCATTATGTTACTGGGTCCGCAGGCTAGGATGAGGCAAGTGTCTTCGAAGGCGTCTCACATCTGCGACATTCGTATCGGCACATCCGGCTGGCACTATAAGCACTGGGTCGGAACGTTTTACCCGCCCAAGACGGCTGGAAACAAAATGCTCGCCTACTACTTCGAACACTTCGACACGGTAGAGCTCAACAACAGCTTCTACCGGCTGCCGGGAAAGAGCGCATTGATTTCCTGGCGCGATTCGACGCCAAGCAATTTCGTGTTCGCCGCAAAAGGAAGCCGGTTTCTGACGCACATGAAGAAGCTGAAGGATGCCGGGCAGGGGCTTACGCGTTTTCTGGATGCAATCGAGACATTAGATCGCAAGCTGGGTCCGATTCTGTTCCAATTACCGCCTAACTGGGAATTGGATTTGGACAGGCTGACAACTTTTTGCGCAACCCTGCCGGGCCGGCACCGATACGCATTCGAATTCCGTAACGCAACCTGGAATGTGCCGCCCGTGTACGAGTTGTTGTCTCGCCATAACATGGCGTACTGCGCGTTTCATCTTGCGGGCGAACATTCGCCGATTGAGATAACGGCCGATTTCACTTACGTGCGATTGCATGGTCCTGGTGGAAAATACCAAGGGAGTTATAGCCACGAGGACCTTCACGAGTGGTCGACGCGGATAGGCGCCTGGCGGCGCGATCTAAAGGCAATCTATGTCTATTTCGACAACGATCAAGCGGGCTATGCGGCTAAAGATGCTCTTCGGCTTAGGAGCCTGGTAGCGGGTTCAGACTGATAGAACCATCTCCGGTCCGTACCGTAAAGAGCGGGCCGCCTCCGTTCAGTTTGCCGCGGATTTCATTTCCGCTTTGCATTCCGGTCACGGTCAGAGGCAAATTCATACGAATATGTCCGTCGCCCGTGTGCACTTCGAGATCGGCGGAGAGATCGCGAGGCAAATTCAGACGTACACTCCCATCGCCGGTGTGAACGCGCCAATCGGCATGCATGCGAGAGCTGCGAAACACGTCCAAATCCACCGAGCCGTCTTCCGTCCTCAAATGCAAGTTGTCGAAGCGGCCGCTTACATGCACGCTTCCGTCGCCGCTATGCGCATCAAGTGTTCCATCCAGGTCCTCGCCATGAATGCTTCCGTCGCCGGTATCGACTTGCATGGACCCATGCACCCCGCGCAAAGTGATGGACCCGTCTCCGGTGTGGAGATAAGCGGTAAGCTGCTTGGGAACTCGCAGCTCCAGTCGGATAGAATGATCTCCGAAGCCAAAGTGCATTGACGGCTGTCTGATTTCGATATCGAGCCGCCCGCCAACCTGGTGTTCGGTGATTCGTACACCGGCTGGACCAATCGAGTAGCCGCGCGTCGTGAGAGTCGCGTCAATCGAGTCGCCCCCTACTGCTTCGAGTACCAGGGCGGCGTCACCGGCTGTCACGTGGAGTTCGGGGTTGGCTCCCAGGGACCAATGCTTATTCCATTCATCCGCCTTAGCAACGGATGTGGTCAAAACCAACGCGCAAAAAACCACGATCAAATGCCGTTTCATCCCGTTTCCTTTGCACTTTGACTACGCTGATTTGACGCCTGAAGTTCCCTTTGGTGCATCTCTGGACGGCAGAGCGTCATCACAGTATTATTGCGGTTTTCACCCGAGAAACGTTCCAACTCCAAATGAATCCTGTATTTGTATTCCGCCTATGACCGAAATACCGCATGGCGTCGTCTAATACCGCCGTCGCTCAAACATGGCGGCCGTCTTCCAATCCCTGGCTAATTGCCGTCTCGGTAATGCTCGCGACGTTCATGGAAGTGCTCGATACTTCCATAGCTACCGTTGCGCTTCCAT
>DAISJE010000328.1:0-5720 GCA_036821665.1 Bryobacteraceae bacterium
TCGTTCGGCGCCGATTGGAATGTAACCGAAAGGTCGCGGCCGCCGGCGTGAATTCTTCCTGCCTGAAATTCCAGCGCCTTCGCATTCAGCCAAATCGCAGCCGTCGGCTGAGCGATATCCAAATCGATTTGAATATCGCCTGTGAAACGATCCTCGCCGGGAACCAGCCGCAACGATACCGAATAATGCACTGGGCGAACCGTGTTCGGCAGCCGGAGCGCCGGTGTATTGGCCTCGCCAAAGGCAAGCAACGCAGAAGCGAAAAGAAAGACGAAGAGTCGGTGCACTTTGCCATCATAAGTGCTCGCGAAGACTCTTGATACCCTTTTCTCGATGAAGTACATCCTGGCGCTAGATCAGGGAACGACAAGTTCGCGGGCGGTTTTATTGGGACATGACGGGCGTGTACACGGATCGGCACAAACGCCTTTCAAGCAAATTTTCCCTAAGCCCGGATGGGTGGAGCACGATCCGATCGAGATCTGGTCTTCGCAATTCGGCGTCGCCATGGAAGCACTGGCCCAGGCAAATATCGGGGCAGATTCCATCGCCGCCATTGGGATAACCAATCAGCGCGAGACAACCATTGTTTGGGACCGCAAGACCGGCGAGCCGGTTTATAACGCTATCGTATGGCAGGACAGACGCACATCGGCCTTTTGCGACCAGCTTCGCGAGCAGGGCCACGAGCCTCTGATCCAACAAAAAACAGGCCTCGTCATTGACGCGTACTTCTCCGGAAGCAAGATTCGATGGCTGCTCGATAATGTGCCAGGCGTAAGGGAACGCGCTGCTAGAGGCGAGCTTGCCTTTGGAACCGTCGATAGCTGGCTGATCTGGAAACTGAGCAACGGTGCGCGCCACGTCACGGATGTGACGAATGCCTCGCGCACGATGTTGTTTAACCTTCACACCCAACAATGGGACGACGAATTGCTCGCTTTACTTGACATCCCGCGATCGCTGCTCCCGGAAGTCGTCGGTTCGAGCGAGGTCTGCGCAAGGAGCGCTGGCGTGCTTCAGGGCATTCCAATAGCAGGTATCGCGGGTGATCAACAAGCGGCGCTATTCGGACAAATGTGCACGCAGCCTGGGATGGTGAAATGTACCTACGGCACAGGCAGCTTCATGCTGCTGAATACCGGAGAGAAGCCGATCCCTTCGCGGAACAAACTCGTGACCACCATTGCCTGGCGAGTGAAAGGCAAAACTACGTACGCGCTGGAAGGCAGCGTGTTCATCGCAGGCGCCATAGTACAGTGGCTGCGCGACGAACTACAGATCATCCGTAGCGCTCCGGAGATCGAAGAACTGGCGGCCAGCGTGCCGGATACGGCCGGTGTTTATGTCGTGCCCGCTTTCTCCGGTCTCGGCGCGCCGCATTGGGATCAGTACGCGCGTGGCGCGATTCTCGGTCTGACGCGGGGAGCAAATCGAGCGCATATCGCGCGAGCCGCGCTGGAGGGAATCGCATTTCAGATTGCCGACATCATTTCCGCAATGGAAAGTGACTCAGGCTTGCCGCTGAAAGAGCTGCGTGTCGATGGCGGGGCGTCCCGCAACAACCTGTTGATGCAGATTCAGGCAGACTTGCTCGGCTGCCCTGTAACGCGGCCCGCAAATCCGGAAACGACCGTCCTCGGTGCCACCTACCTCGCGGGCCTCGCCGTCGGTTACTGGCCGGATAATGAAACCATCGCGAAACAATGGGAGGTGGACCGGCGATTCACTCCGGCAGTTCAGGCTGCTGAACGAAAAACAAGGCAAGCCGGCTGGCGGCGCGCTCTCGATCGGGCCCGGAGTTGGGAAACGCCTTGATCAGCCTCCTTCGGGAAGACTTTCTTCAAGAGGTGGGCGGCACCCGCGAATGGGACTTCATCGTAGTGGGCGGTGGTGCGACCGGCTTGGGCACAGCTCTGGAAGCAGTTTCGCGGGGTTACCGCACGCTTCTCCTCGAAGCGCAGGATTTCGCCAAGGCCACCTCCAGCCGTAGTACGAAACTCGTGCACGGCGGCGTCCGCTATTTGCAGCAAGGAAATCTGAAACTGGTGCTCGAGGCATTGCGCGAGCGCGGAAGAATGTTGCGAAACGCGCCCCATCTGGCGCATCGTAGAGCTTTTGTCATTCCGGCGTATTCCGGTTGGGCATTGCCTTTCTACGGAACAGGTTTGACATTCTATGATCTTCTCGCCGGCCGTGAAGGAATCGGCCACTCGCGCGTTCTCTCCAGAAGAAGGACTCTGGAAGCTCTGCCTACTGTCAGGCAAAACAAGTTGAAAGGCGGAATCCTCTATTACGACGGGCAATTCGACGACGCGCGCTACGCTATTGCCCTGCTTAGGACATTTATCGACCTGGGCGGCACGGCCCTGAATTATGCGCCAGTCACCGGTCTGCTGAAGCGAAACGGCACAATCGCGGGCATATCCGCACAAGACGGCGAATCGGGCACAAGATTTGAGTGCCGCGCAAAAGTAGTCGTCAACGCCACCGGAATCTTTTCGGACTTCGTGCGGCGCATGGACGAGCCACAAACAAAGCCGGTGATTGCCGTCAGCCAGGGATCGCACCTCGTGCTGCCTCGCGAGTTTCTGCCTGGCGATGCTGCCATGATGATCCCGCGAACATCCGATGGACGTGTGCTCTTCGCTATTCCCTGGCACAATGCCGTAGTGGTGGGAACGACCGACGATCCTGTATCTCATGCCGCCTACGAACCGCAAGCACTGCCGGAAGAGCGGAGCTTCTTAATAGATCACATCGAACGCTTCTTGGGTCGCCGGCCGCGCGCGGCGGAGATATACAGTGTGTGGTCGGGCCAGCGGCCGCTCGTGCGCCGCGGCGATGCAGAGAATACGGCCGCGATCTCGCGCGATCACACCATACTCATATCTGACTCAAAGCTGATCACCATCACCGGGGGCAAGTGGACCACCTACCGCAAAATGGCCGAGGACGCGATTAATCGTGCGACCGCATTGGGCGGTCTTCCGGCAAGCCGGTCTCGAACAGCGGAGCTTTGCCTGCATGGATGGAGTCGCGATGCCGAAACAGCGAGCGAATGGGAGCGAGTCTATGGAGCCGACCTTCCTGAGCTGCGCAAATTGGCGGACCAGGAGCCGGGGTTGAGCGAGCCTCTTCATCCGAAATTTCCCTTTCGCAAACTAGAAGTGATCTGGGCAGCGCGCTATGAGATGGCGAGGACCGTAGAGGATATACTGGCTCGGCGAACCCGGGCGCTGTTCCTCAATGCACGTGCGGCTCTCGAATGCGCGCCCGTCGTCGCGGCTTTAATGAAACAGGAACTGGAACGAGATGAGCGCTGGGAAGCTGGTCAAATAGCGGCTTTCAGAAAGATGGCTCAACAGTACGTGTGGAATGAGTGATTCGAAAGATTGTGGGGCAGGCGCTTTCGCCTGCGGCGGGTTCTCAACCCGCCTCCGCGGTTCAACAAAGAAAGGCAGACACTGCACGAATGGAATCAGCCGTATTAGGCGAGTTTGTGGGGACTTTGATCCTTATCCTTTTAGGAAACGGAGTTGTCGGCGGAGTATTGCTCGCGCGTTCGAAAGCCGAAGGCGCGGGCTGGATGGTAATTACAACCGGTTGGGGACTTGCCGTATTTGCAGCCGTCGCGGTTAGCATTTCAATGGGCGATGCCGATGCCCACTTGAATCCCGCATTCACTGTTGCGTCGGTCATTACGAGCGGCCATGCAGAACGGCTCTGGACATACATCCCCGCGCAAATACTCGGAGCAATGGCAGGAGCGACGCTGGTATGGCTCTTCTATATGCCGCACTGGGGTCCAACCGAAAACACGGCCAAAAAGCTGATGTGTTTCTCCACCGTTCCCGCGATACGGAGCCTCGGCTGGAATTTTCTCAGTGAAGTGATCGGGACATTTGTGCTGGTTGTCGTCGCGGCGGCGCTGGTTTCCAAGCGCATCGCTCCAGGCGGTCTGCCGGCCGGCTTCGGGCCTTGGCTGGTTGGAGCTTTGGTGTGGAGCATTGGCCTCTCCCTCGGCGCAACCACCGGCTACGCCATCAATCCCGCACGCGATTTCGGACCACGCATCATGCACACTCTATTGCCGCTTCCCGGCAAAGGTCCATCCGACTGGGGCTATGCCTGGGTACCCATCTTCGGACCCATCTGCGGCGGAATACTGGCGGCAGTGTTTATTCGCTGGGCGGGGATTTAGGCTCTATTTACAATTCTTTGTTCTTTGTTTTCTTCTACCGCGTGACACAACTCATTGGCATCGTCTTTCGCGACAAGAATCAAACAATACACGACCGCTACCAGCGCCAGCAGGCATAAAACCAACATGCCGCCATATAGATGCCCCTGGGGCAGCGGTCCGCCGGGAACAAATCCGCGCATGAGAACGACGTAGAGCAGAACATTCAAAATCACCTGAAGCGCGCTAACCGCCACTGCCAGCCGTGGCGAGAGTGGCCATAAAACCAGGATGCAGGCCGTCATGGCCAGAAGGTTGACCGCGTACGCCCCGGACACGATGATGGTTGTCCCGGGGCCGAACATCAGGACCCACCACCCCAGGAGCGAAAAGCCGACGAGCAAAAAGAGTATAGCCGCAGTTTTCCACTCAATCGTGCGAAATCGCCGTTTCACTCCGGCGACCAGCGCAAATGTCGCATAAGGCAGAAAACCCATACAGAGCAAAAACGAATAAAACATTGGTACTCGTCGATCTGGCGCAAGCTCAAGTGCGCCGGCATAATCGCCTTTCAACAAATGCTCGGCAACACGACCCATACCTCCCCAGTAATCCGATTCCCATCTGGTCCCAAGCGACATCTTGGCATTCTCCAGCTTGTGATCGATAATCTGGTGCAGCGTTAAGCCTCGGTATGCGGTAACGAGCGTCTCGCCGAAGGATCGACTATCAATTGGGTCTACCCCTGCCAAGTGCATCTTGAGCAACCGATTTCCCGGCGGATCGACGAATTTTTGAAACAGGAGCCACGGCAGATAAACTCCGGCCGCCACGCCCACCAACAGCGCGATGCTGGCTAGGGGCAGGCGCTTTCGGAGCGTAATGAACGCAATAACTCCGCCAATAACTGCGAAAATTGTGCCGCCATGAGAAAGCATTCCGAGAGACAGGAGCACGCCGGCAGCGACGAATCGCACTTTTGTCTCGAGCGCTCCAAAACCTGCTTTTTCGCTAAACAAAACAGCAAAGAAGCCAAACGTAAATGCTGCTGCTAGAAGCTTTGGCCAGACAAAAAAGCTATTCAGGAAAACGAATCCGGAAAACAGGCATGTAGTCAAGACCACTACAATCGCCCATCGCTTGATGCCACAGGCGCGCAACAGCAGCCATAGGCCAAATAACCACAGGCATTGGGCAATCACCGAAATGATGGTGTAACCGATCTGTCTGGGGTGCCCGAACGGCTCCTGTGCGAGTACGATACCGCTCTGCAATGGCGGACGATCGCTTGTTAGCCAATCCATGAACAAAGGCTTTGGCACGTGACCTTGGCGCAAACCAGTTGCAACTAAATAGGGAAGCGTATTGTCCGGAGGAAGATGATGGGAGAACCGAACGGCTGCAGCGCGAAACGGATCCTGCATACCGCCATATAGAAAACCCGTTGAGACAATCAGAAGCGCCGCGGCTCCCACTAGCGCACCGGGAGGAATCAAGGATTTGAGTACCTGGCGCGCACGCGAATCGAGCTTGCGCG
>DAISJE010000329.1:0-5699 GCA_036821665.1 Bryobacteraceae bacterium
AAAAAGGCCGCTTCAGGCGAATCGGCCGCAGGTTGTCAACTTCCGTTGACCAACCTACCCCACATTCCAGGCGCTGCGAAAAGCGCGAAAATCATGACAGTGCTACGCGCCATCGCAGTTATTCAGTTAGTGACCTGCGCGGTGTGCTTCGCGGCGAATTCTGAACGTACAACAGAGGTTCAAACCGCGCAGTATGAGCCACAGCAGAGCGTTTCAGTTGGCAGCATTCTAGTCGCAAAGGAAAAATTGGGCGATCCCAACTTTGCAGAATCCGTCGTTCTCATCGTGCAGTACGAAGAGGACGAAGGCACGTTGGGTATAGTGATCAACCGTCCAAGCGACGTCCCGCTTTCGCAGGTTTTTCCGCACATCAAGCATGCAACGGCAGACCCCGTCTATATGGGCGGTCCGGTTGGGATAACGGCCGGGCAGGCGTTGGTGCGGCTCCCTGCTGAAACAGCCGATGCCAGCCACATTCTGGGCGATGTCTACGTGACCGCGAGCAAGAAGCTGATTGAAAAATCGGTCGCTTCAGGCGTACAGCCGACTAAATTTCGACTCTTTCTTGGATATGCCGGTTGGGCGCCGGGTCAACTGGAAGGGGAGATCCGGCTCGGTGCGTGGTCTCTGTTGAAGGGACATTCGAAGATTATTTTCGACGACGATCCGAGTACCCTATGGGACCGGCTCAATCGTGAAACTCACTGGCAGATGGCCGATGCGACAGCGTCATTGCAGCGCATTCAAATCGACAAAACGAACGCCAAGCAGTCTACCCGTGTTGTCGAAATCGAACGCGTAGTGAACCCGGGCAAGCCGCGCACAAGCATGGCAGCCGTCGAGTACCATGTAGTCGACTAAAAATCGCTGGCCCCCGCCGCCGGAGGACTCTGCCGCTATGCCCGACATGCCACTACGGTCGGCAGCCCACAGCATGGCCTTGGGATGTTTTGCGACAAGCGCCGTCCAAGCGGGGTCGGATTTGAGCTGACTAGCCGGCAATTTAGAAAGGTCATCGACATCCACTAATCGGGGCGTGCCGTTTACTAACAGGCAACCGGTATTCGAGTTCGCGCGATAAGGATATATGATCCACGCAATGCTGACACGCCCGGTGTTTTGAAATTTTGCCAGATAGGCATCGTTGTGCATTTCGTGCAGGAACGCTATCGCTTGCGGAGAAGCGCCGGCCTTTTGCATCTGCTGCGCGAAGCAATTCCCCATCTCCGGATAAGCCGCGCTGGCGCATGCGCTGCGAACGTCTTGCAAAGTCTTGGCATCCGGACTCCAGACAGCTTGAATGGTCACGGCAGGAATAGGCTTCGAATCGGGTGCCTGTGCGCAAGCCGAAACGGTAACGGCTAGAAGAGTGGCCGTTATTGCGGCGAAACGTTGCCGATGTTGCATAGGGATGAGTATGCCCCAATGTGAAGACTGCCGCAACAACTCTTGAATCGCGTCGCACCGTGGACATCGGTGTAGTTGGCTCGCTGAGCATGTCGTGTGCCGGAAAAAAAAGCTAGCAATTCCCGAACTAGCGTGTTAGTCTTTCCTCATACCATTCCTTAATACGCATATTTAGAGCGCGAATCTAGATATGAGCGTTTAATTCCCGAATGGGATTGCTGCGCAGTCGGACGCAGTGTCTGTACCCCCTAATCGTCGGAGCGAAGGTGAGGCTGTTTGTAGTTACAGGCTCATCCCGGAAGCCCTGCTTCCGAAAAAACTGATTTAAAGTTTTTCACTCTTTAGGAGGCGCCATGCGTACATACGCCCTACTTGCGCTCGCAGCTTGCAGTTCGCTGATGCTCGAGGCGCAGATACCAACGATAAAAAACTGTTCCGTTTTTCCATCCGATAACGTTTGGAACGCACGAGTGGACTCGTTACCCGTCCATCCGAATTCTGCGGCATTTGTGCAGACCGTCGGGCCCAGCAGCCCGGCTCATCCCGACTTCGGACATGACTCCGTCAATGGGATTCCATATAACCTTGTTCCGGGTAATGAACCGAAAGTAAGTGTGTCGTTCTATTACAACGGCGATCCGGGTCCGTATCCGATTCCACCTAATCCCCTGATCGAACAAGGCGCAAACAGCACAGGCGATCGTCACATTTTGATGATCGATACAACGAACTGTATTTTGTATGAATTATTCAATGCAAAACCGCTTACGGGCGGCGCCTGGTCCGCCGGATCGGGGGCGATTTTCCCGCTGAACTCAAACAAGTTGCGTCCTAGCGGTTGGACCTCGGCCGATGCCGCTGGTTTGCCAATGTTCCCGGGCCTTGTGCGATATGACGAAGTAGCGGCCGGGCATATTAATCACGCGCTTCGATTCACTGCGCCGGGAACGAGAAATAGCTTTGTGTGGCCCGCGCGCCATTACGCGTCAACAAACAGCGGCTCGCAATATCCTCCAATGGGAACGCGATTCCGCCTGAAAAAAGATTTCGATATAAGCCCGTTCCCGCCGCATGTGCAAGTGATCTTGCAGGCGCTAAAAACTTACGGCATGATTCTGGCCGATAATGGAGCGTCGTGGTTCATCTCCGGCGTCCCGGATTCACGCTGGAACGACGATGAGATGCACCAGCTTACGCGCGTTGTCGGCGCGGATTTCGAAGCGGTAGACGAATCCTCGCTCATGGTGGACCCGAATTCAGCCCAGGCCAAATCGGGTTCGTCAACGCCGCCACCTTCGTCAGGCGCTCCACCATCGTGGGTGAACGTGATTTCGAAGAATAGCGGCAAGTGTCTCGATATGAAGGGTGGACCAAGCGCGACCTGGGAGTTGGATCCGGCGCAGCAATGGACCTGTTTGGGAGGCACGAATCAGAGCTTCAGGTTCACGGCCGTCACAGGGGGTTATGAGATCACCGTCCAAAGCAGCGACTTGCAATTGGACGTTAAAGGCGGGCCATCCGCGACACAGAACGGGGCGCAGATCATTCAATATCCGTATTGGGGCGGCAGCAACGAGATATGGAAACTGGTCCCCACTTCGGATGGGTATTTCAATATCGTTGCAAAGAGTAGCGGCTCATGCATGGATGTGAAGGCCATCTCGAAGGACAATGGCGCTGCTGTTCAACAGTGGGCCTGCTGGGGCGGCGATAACCAGAAGTGGAAGCTCGTGCCGGTGAAATAATGCGCTGAAAGCCGGAGGCTGAACGGACACAGTTAGCAGAATGCGCGAGGCGCCCGAGGTCTCGCGCGATGCCGAACTAGCACGGAGTGATGATTTGGAGGGCAGGAGTGGCCACGCCACTATAAATCATTGTTTAGTACCATGACCCCCTTTTCCGATAGAGAATATCGTGTTAAGGTTATGGATTATGGCACAGTATGCACATCCTGAAGTCCTGGTTGAAACTGAATGGCTTGCGGGCAAGCTGAACGATCCCTCCGTACGCGTGGTGGAAGTAGACGTGGACACCAGCGCTTACAATTTAGGACACATTCCGGGGGCGATTGCCTGGGCGTGGAATACGCAACTCTGCGACACGGTGCGGCGCGACATTTTGTCGAAGGACGAGCTGGAAGCGTTATTGTCGAAATCCGGAATTAAGCCGGACACCACGATTATTCTCTACGGCGACAGCAATAACTGGTTCGCCGCCTGGGCGTTCTGGCAATTGAAAGTTTACGGCCATAAGGACGTGAGGATGTTGAATGGAGGCCGCAAGAAGTGGCTCGCGGAGAGCAGGGAAGTGAGCGACAAGGCTGCATCATACGAGCAGACCAGCTACAAGGCGCAGGAACCGGACCTTTCATTGCGGGCACTTCTCCCGCAAGTACAGGAAGCATTCAAATCGAATTCGGCCGTGCTCGTCGATGTGCGCAGCCCACAAGAATTCAGCGGTGAAATTCTGGCCCCTCCGGGATTGCCGGAAACCTGCCAGCGCGGCGGACACATTCCGGGTGCGCGTAATGTGCCTTGGGGTAAAGCTTGCAATGAAGACGGTACATTCAAGTCTTTCGATGAACTGAAGGCGCTCTATGGGGCGGAAGGCGTCAGCAATTCGAAGCCGACGATTGCATATTGCCGCATCGGCGAGCGTTCGAGCCATACCTGGTTCGCCCTTAAATATCTGCTGGGCTTGTCGAACGTGACGAATTACGACGGCTCATGGACAGAGTGGGGGAATTTGGTAGGCGCGCCTGTTGAGCGCGGCGCAGCGAAATCCGCGGGAGCTTAGAATGCAAGCAACAAGTAAGACAGAACAGTTTCAGGAACGGCAGATCGATATCGATGGCTGGCCGGTAAGGCTCACGAGCTACAAAATCGCCGACAAGTATGTGTGTCAGGCGGACAATGTATCGCCCGGTGCGTGCCTGGCGCGCTTTTCGGCTAACACCGCCGAAGAAGCGGAATCGCAAGCGATTTCGAAGGCGCGGCACTTGTTGGGCAAGACTA
This sequence comes from Bryobacteraceae bacterium, assembly GCA_036821665.1. GTDB lineage: Bacteria > Acidobacteriota > Terriglobia > Bryobacterales > Bryobacteraceae > Bog-105. The sequence continues at coordinate 4,422 of DAISJE010000329.1, forward strand.
AGCGGCGCGATATCGCCAGTTAGTACGGTTACAAATCGCGCCGGCCGGTGGGCGGACCGGTTTCGCAGATGTGGAATCAGCGCCACCGAAACAGCCACAGCGCCAGAAAGAACGGCACAACGAACCAGAAGCTGATGATTGCCAGCTCGCGATGCATGCCGGTGAAGCCGGAACCTTGCAGCATATTAGCTCGTAATGCATCGATTACCGCAGTGAGCGGAAGCGCCCGGATGACCGGTTGCACCGCAGCCGGAAACCGGTCGGCCGAAAAGAAGATTCCGGAAAGAATCCACATCGGCAGCATCACAAGATTCATCAGACCGGATACAGCCTCGATGGTTTTGGCGCGGCAGGCAGTTAAAAGGCCCAGCGCGTTAAAGCACAGCGAAGCGGCCACGCAAAGAATTGCCAGCTGCCACCATGGTCCGCGCAACGGTACGCCGAAAACCAGAATGGAAAAACCGAGGAAGATGACTACTTCGAAGGGGAGGATTGCTAAACGCGACAGTACAAATGACGCCAGGTACTCCCATCGCCGCATAGGTGAAGCAACCAATCTCTTCAAGAGCTTCTTTTGCCGAAAGTCGACAATGGCCAATCCCAGGCCCCAGATGGAGCTTCCCATGAGGTTCATTCCCAAAAGCCCAGGTACGACAAAATCGATGTACCGAGATCCAGCTTCGCGAACTAGATTGTCTTTGGTCTGGACAGCGTCCGGACGGCCGCTGGTGTGTTGCAAAGCGTGATCCGTTAGCAGACGAGCTGTGCGGGCATCGGGATTCGTGTTGTCGTAACGATAAGTTACTCCGCTTGGGGTCGCAATAGCGAGCAACTGGATACGGCCCGTGCGCAAGGCGAGCTCGCCGGAATCGCGGTCCATAGTTGTAACGGACAGCGACTTATCGGGTCGTAGTGCCGCCGCTAACTTCGTTCCCACCACGCCGATTTTTGTAACTTCCGGCGGCTGGTTACGGAATGCGATGCCCAAGCCGAGAGTAAGGAGGATCGGGAAAACGAATATCCAGAAAACCGCCTCCGGCTCACGGAAGAAAAGCCGGAACCGGGCAAACGTTAACTGGACGAGAGAGCGGTCCAAAAAGTCATTCGGGCCCTGCTCGATATTCTGGGCACGCGGCTCCAATATGTATTCACTCATCGCGAAGGTTCCTGCCTGTAAGCGACACGAAGACATCTTCCAGAGTCGCCGAATGCGTTCGGAACTCGGTCAGTTTTATGCCACGGTCCGCAAGGGCGTCACGGATGCGCGGTACGGATTCA
>DAISJE010000330.1:0-5648 GCA_036821665.1 Bryobacteraceae bacterium
GATGACCAAAGACAGGCTCATCACGGTGCCTGTAGGCACTACTCTCGAAGAAGCGCAGAAGATTTTGCACAAACACCGTGTCGAGAAACTCCTCGTTGTGGATGAGAATTACGCTCTGAAAGGCCTGATCACAGTTAAGGATATTCAGAAAAAATTGAAATATCCGAACGCTGCCAAGGACGACCAGGGCCGCCTCCGCGTAGCAGCAGCCGTCGGCGCCACCGGCGATTTTATGGAGCGCGCAACTGAATTGGTTGCCAAGAAAGTCGACGCCATTGCGATCGATTCGGCGCACGGCCACAGCCAGCGTGTGATGGATGCGGTGAAAGCGATCAAAAGCAAATTCGCCGGCGTGCAGGTCTTAGCCGGCAATGTAGCTTCCTACGAGGGTGCTCGCGACCTGATTGCGTTAGGCGCGGACGGAATCAAAGTTGGAATCGGTCCCGGATCGATCTGCACAACGAGAGTCGTCAGCGGCGCGGGTGTACCGCAAATTACCGCTATCGCACATTGTGCGAAGGCGACCCGCGAGGCCGGTATTCCACTCATCTCCGACGGCGGGATTAAATATTCCGGCGATATTACCAAGGCGATCGCGGCCGGCGCCGACGCCGTCATGATCGGAAGTCTTTTGGCCGGAACCGACGAGAGCCCCGGAGAGACAATCCTTTATCAGGGCCGAACGTTTAAGAGTTATCGCGGAATGGGGTCGATGGGTGCAATGCCGCAAGGCAGCTCGGACCGTTATTCGCAAGCGGCCAACGGAAAATTGGTGCCCGAAGGAATTGAAGGCCGCGTTCCCTACAAAGGTCCGCTAGCCGAAATGACTTACCAGCTTGTCGGCGGCCTGCGCGCCGGCATGGGCTACTGCGGATGCCGGACAATTCGTGAATTGCAGGAGCGCGCCAAATTCCTGCGCCTCAGCGTGGCTGGCTTGCGTGAAAGCCATGTCCATGACGTGATCATCACCAAAGAAGCTCCGAACTATCGCGTGGAGTAGCTAAACGCCCTCTCGTTTGCGGTGTATCCGAATAGCGAGTTGATCCTGCGTGGGTTCGCCATCGCATTCAACCGCGAGTACCGTCGCTATTGGAGCGGGCGCGCTCGCCGGTAATCCCTGGAAACGCACTCGAAATTGCTCCTGTTCAAATTTCACCGGCTGGCCGCTTGGATACATTTTGGCTGAAAGCACTTTCTGTTGAAGGCCCCCGATTGCCAGTGTTTCACCCGGCCAGAAATAAGCATGAATGAATAACGTGTTTCCCTGGCGTGTAAAGTTCGCGAAGACGGAGCGCTTCACCTGGCAGGGATCTGCATGATGGATGAGAGCGCCGTGAGGATCCATCCATTTGCCAACGGCTGTCAGGATCTCGACCGATGGTTGGGGAACAGACCCATCCGCCTTGGGGCCGATATTCAGAAGATAGTTGCCCCCGTCGCGCGCGCAGGTAATCAGATTACGAACGATGGTCTTCGGGGATTTCCAGTCATCATCGGCGCGTTGATAACCCCAACTGTCGTTCATCGTCATGCAAGCTTCCCAGGGGGTTTTGTACGCCTGGATGTGCTGTTCCGGAGTTGTAAAGTCTTCCGGAATTCCTGAGCGGTTATTGATCAGAATGTCCGGCTGGAGTTGCCGGACCATCCTGTTCATTTTTTCCGATTCCCAGCCTTCCGGAGTCAAAGGCCAGTTCACGTCGTACCAGAGCACATCGACTTTTCCGTAATTCGAGCAGAGCTCGCGCACCTGGCCGTGTATGTAATCGACGAAACGGCGGCGCGCCGCCTCATCCGTCGCGCATCGCGCACCATCGGGATGGTGCCAGTCCATCAGTGAATAATAAAATCCGAAACGCATGCCCTCTGAGCGGGCAGCTTCGACGTATTCAGCTACAAGATCGCGTCCGGCGGCTTGCTTCGGCGCACAGTAATTGGTCAGCTTGGTATCGAACAGGCAAAATCCTTCATGGTGCTTTGTCGTCATCACCATGTACTTCATACCAGCGGCCTTCGCCAGCTTGGCCCATGATCTGGCGGCGTGCGGTTTGGGATTAAATTGCTTCGCGAGAAGTTGATATTCGGCTACCGGTATGCCTTCTTCTTCCATCGCCCATTCGTGACGGCCGAGCACGCTATAAAGCCCGAAATGAATGAACATTCCGAAGCGCGCTTCGTGCCACCATTGCATGCGCCGGTCTCGGTCTTCTACGGTGGAGGTGGTTGGCCCGGCATGTTCGTTGCTTTGCGCTCGCGCCGCCGTCGACGGAAGCAGAGCGACTGCTGCGCCGGCGGTTTGGAGCAAGCTACGTCGGGAAAAGAATTGATTTTTCATGTATTGCTTTAATCATTCTTGTACCACTTGCGCGAAATATGTTTGCAAAACGTATTATTAAGCCGGAACTTCTCGACCATTTGCCTGCGGAAGAAGCTCGGCCGAATTTGGAGGACTTAGTCCGCATCAATACACGCTTTGGCGGGCACTCGGTCCTCCGGAAAACACTTAAACAGTCAATCGATCCGCTTGCGGATTTTACGCTTCTGGATATCGGTGCAGCCTCGGGTGATACCGCACGTACCATCCGGCAGCTATATCCGAGAGCGGCTATTACCTGTCTTGACCAAAACTCCGTCAACCTGCAAGCAGCGCCTCACCCGAAATTGCTGGCGGATGCGTTTGAGCTTCCGTTCCAGCCCGGGAGTTTCGATTACATTCTCTGCTCGCTGTTTTTGCATCACTTCACAGACGATCAGGTTGTGGAGCTTCTAGCATCCTTTTATGCTACGGCGAAAAAAGGCCTGTTTGTTTTCGATCTGGAGCGCCACGTCTGGCCGTATGTTTTTCTACCCGCTACTCGGCTGCTATTTCGGTGGAATGCCGTCACGGTACACGATGGAATTGTCTCGGTGCGCGCTTCGTTTCGAGCGGAAGAATTGCTGGCGCTTGCCCGAAAGGCCCATATCGCAGGTGCTGAAGTACGAGCGCACCGCCCGGCTTTCCGCCTGGCGATGGTTGCAACGAAATAGATTTCCCGGTGGGCACTCGGAGGAAGATACCCACCGGGGGGCGCACTGCTGCAGAAGCGTACGCCAACTGTTTGGTGATCCAAGCACTGCGGCAAGCGCCGGAACACCAAGACCGTGCTGTGTCATCGTCTAACCGATAACGACAGCGGTTCCCGTTTCGACCTCCCACGCCTGACAAAACTATATTTGAAATCTAAATATACGTCATCGTGCGGCGGTCTGTTTCCTTCAGGCCCCAAGAAAGTTCGGTCGGACATCCGACTAAGATCCAGTACCCGAGCACACCCAAAATTAGTACTCCACACGCGATTGCAAAAGCAGCGAAAAAAGAATGTGTGGCCTGTAATGCATAGCCGCTAATCGCCGGCCCCAAAATGCCGGCAAAGTTCCCCAGGCAGTTCTGTATACCAGTCCATTTTCCCGCCGCTTGTGGCCCCGCAAGCAACTGGGTGAGAGCCCAGTTGTTCGAGGACCAAGCACCGAGACTGATGAATGCAGAAATCAAAAAGAAGTTCGCCAGGCCTTGGCCTGACACGAGGACCGCGGGCAGCATCAATCCGCAACAGCCCAGCATCCCCCAGCAAACGAATCTTTGCCGGACACGTCCCGGATGGCTCCCGCGCCGAATGAACCAATCGGCAAGCATGCCGAAGAGCATGGAAGAGACCGCTACAGCCCAGAACGGCATGGAACCTACAATAGCTAGCTGGTCTTCGCTGTAGTGCCGCTCGGTTTCAAGATAGTATGGCAGCCAGTTCAAGAAAAAGAACCAGGTGTAATTGCCTCCGAAAAGACCCAGGGCTGTTCCCCACAACGCACGTTTCGAAAAAATCTGGGCGGAAGTCGGAGTAGAAATCTCCGATTCAGCATTGCTTATATGCCGGGTCGGGAGCTTGGGAACGATCAGCGACCATGGCAGCAGCCAAAGCAGGCTGACGGCGCCGATGATCAGGAACATGCCCCGCCACGAGAACCATTCGAGCATTTTTACACCCAGAAGAACTCCAAGTGCAGGCCCGATCTTTGATCCTGCATCGATCAACGCATTTGCCGTACCTCGTAGTTGCTCCGGGAAACTGATGCAAATAATTTTTGAGTAGGAAGGATAGGCCACAGATTCGCTGGCGCCCAGAAGCAGCCGCAAAGTAAAAATGGAAGCGAACCCGCCGGCGAGGCCCGTTAGACCCGTAGCTCCGGACCACAAGAGAAACGCGAGGGCATACACCCAGTTCACGTTCCATCGGTCAATCAACTTACCTGCCGCAAGCTGAGACAAAGCATACGTAAGCGAAAAGGCAGATAGCAGAATTCCGAGTTGGTCTTTACTTAAGTGCAACTCGGTCTCGAGGCTTCGGGCAGCGACTCCGAGATTGCCCCGATCCGCGTAGTTGATGCAAATGGAAACGAAAAGAAGTGCTAGAGCGACCCAGTGAATGGATCGCGGCTTGAGTACTGCCGCTGGCATTGTGCCCAAATCTATCAGAGTGAGATTAGGAAAGCGCGATCGAAATATCAGTGCAGATAAAAGAGGCTGATTCGCGGCAGCTTCGCCATTTCAAGCAGCGCGCTATCGAGATATCTCCGTTCGAGCATGGCAAGTTGATCGGCAGTCATCTTGCCGCGATACGGTTTTAACTCTCGATCCAGACTTTCGCGAATGGAAAGGAGATCTTCATCCCGCTGGGTGGCGCGAAGAGCTGCAACCATTTTTTCCTCGAGCGTGGTCAAACGGCGTTCCAGAGCCTCGAGATCCTGCATCAGATTTTCGACGTCACATGACAGAGATTCGAGCGCTGAGGCGATTTCCTGAAAGGGCGCTTCGGGCCTTTCCCGCAGCCTAATTGCGGCTTTGTTCAAATGGTTCCTGAGTTCATCGACGTCAAATGGGCTTTCAACACTGACTACTCCGGATCGCTGCCCCGGAACGCGCTGCGCGGCTTCCAGTACAGCTTGAGCGCAGTAGGCCAAGGAATTTACCATCCGGCGGCTGTTCTTTCGACTGCGCCACTTCTCGAATGCGTCGTCGATGCCTTTCAAAATGGCTTCCAGAGGTATTCCGGAGTTCTTCCAATTTTCAATGAGGGCCCAATCCAAGGGCGAAAGAAGAAAGAGACCGGTACCACGTGCCCGGCGGAAGTGCTCCTCAATTTCCGTGAAGTAGTTGAAGTAGTTTCGCGGCCAATCCGAATCATCCGGCGATGTAGTGGGATTGAAATCGTCGGTCATGCTGAACGATCGGGCCGGATGCCGCCAGTGGCAATTCTTTCTGTTCGCCCCGTATCCAGACGTACCAGGAGAAATCCGTTTTCATCGAGCCCCACCGTCATCCCTTTTTTGCCGCCTTCTTCTAAAACAACACGACGATTCATGGCGTAGCTTGACGACGAAATAAAAGCACGCAGAATCGCTTCGGGACCGTTCATAGCTAAGCCGGAACAAAAGCCATCGATCGATTCGATCAATGCAACAACCACCGCTTCTCTCGATTGCATTACCCCGTTGCTTTCGATGCGCAACGAAGTCGCAGGCGTGCGAAGGCCGGGTGAAAAGGAGGTTTGATTGACATTGATTCCAATACCGGCAATAACACATCCGTCAACCAAATGCGTCAGTATCCCCGCAAC
>DAISJE010000331.1:0-5633 GCA_036821665.1 Bryobacteraceae bacterium
GAGCTTCCATACCCGTTCGTCGGGTTCAGCAACTCGCCGAAGTCACCACTTCGCATGCGGGTTGTGGGATAGGACAGAATAAGACTACGCGGAAGCAACTCGCTGTAGTGATCGTTGAGCTCGCGCACGAGCCCGCGCTCTCGGCTGCGGAGGCGGAGCGGGTCTCGCGGGAATAGCGATAGTACGATTGACCGGCCCCGGGGTCGCAGTGTGACCTGCCGGCTGTGCCAGCGGTGGATGTATAGCCGTACTTCCGCCAAGCGGTGGACGCAATGGTTTGAAAGTGGGAATCGCGCGCTCCGGCTCTCCCGGGCTCTGCTCCGCTGCGGAAGCGGAAGAAGATACGGCTGCCGCTGCCGGTTCGCTTGGTTCGGTTGTTTGCGGAGCGGCAGGAATGTCGCGTACAGACGCTCGCAGCGGCGGATTAAGCGCGGTGCGCCCCGTCGCTCTGGACGAGACAGACTCGCTTGCGGTCGGCTGTTCCTCGCCCTCCGGCTCATGCTCGGCAACTGCGGTCGCTGTGGTGTCCCGCTCGGCCTGTGAACCGCCGAAATGATTGGAGCGGCCACCGTCGGCGGACTCTCGTGCGACTCCGCCGCTCCCTGTCAGCCGGTGCCGGAGTTCCAGCGCGACGTCTTCATCCACCGAGCTGGAGTGCGTCTTCTTCTCGTGCACGCCCAATGTGGGCAGCATCTCGAGTATGACGCCCGGTTTTACTTCTAGTTCCCGCGCCAGCTCGTTGATTCTGATTTTCTTCATAGAAGAAACTGCTAGATAACTCCTTAAACTACTGCTACTTGTCGCCGATTAGTCCGTGTTTTTAATCGTATCAGACTCAACCGGTTCGCCACTCTCGCCCGACTCCACCAATTCACGTAAAGTAGATGGAGCGGCGGAGAGCCCTTCCACTTGTCCCAGGTCCAACGTCTCGCCCTCTTCCGTGTCGGCAAGAAGCGCCGCTTCGTGCAAGGCCAGATCCTTCTCTAGTACCCCTGTTTCGATGTTTTCAAATGCCGCAGGACTCTCATTATCGCCTGATTCCGCGCTTCCGTCATCGCCCGAAGCTGCCGCATCGATCGCTTCTTCTACTTCCTCCGGATTAGCGGGCGCGGCCTCCGCTTCCTCATCGTATTCACCGTAGAAGGCAACCACGATGGATTGGATCTGGCTCACGACTTCCTCATCGATCTCCGGAATTCTTTCCAATTCTTCCGGCGTCATAGAGCCGAGCCGCTCCACCGTTCCAATCCCGGCTCCGATCAAGGCCTCAACAATGCCTTCCGATAGGCCGTAGTCGATCAAAACGGAAACCGGCGCGCCGGAGATCACCATGTCCGACATGCGGGCGTCCAACTCGCGCCGCTTTTCCTCTTCGCTCTTGATGTCGATCTTCCAGCCGATCAACTTCGCCGCCAGCCGCACATTCTGGCCTCGTTTGCCGATCGCGAGTGAAAGCTGCAGGTCGTCGACAACAACCTCCATATGCTTATCCACACCGTCCACGATCGTGACGCGTGAAATTTTCGCCGGACTCAGGGCCTTGGTCACGTACTGTATCGGATCGTCGGAGTATTCGATAATGTCGATCTTTTCTCCGCGTAGCTCCCGGATAATGGACTGCACGCGCATCCCTTTCATTCCGACGCATGCGCCTACACTGTCGACATCCCGGTCGCGGCTGAACACCGCGATCTTTGTTCGCTCGCCCGCCTCGCGCGCGCACGCCTTAATGGAGACTGTGTTGTCGTAAATCTCCGGAACTTCCTGCTCGAAAAGCCGCATCACCAACTCTGGAGCCGCGCGCGATACCACCACGCCGGGGCTCTTTCCGCCGCGCTCTACGCCTTTGATCACGCAGCGCACACGGTCGCCCACGCTAAACGTTTCTACCCGGGACTGCTCTTTTTTGGGAATACGCGCTTCCGTCTTGCCCATATCCACGATGTAGTCCTGTCCCTCCAGGCGCTTCACCACGCAGTTCACCAGTTCGCCTTGGCGGCCTTGGAATTCCGAATACACCGTATCGCGCTCCGCCTCCCGGACCTTCTGCAGAATCACCTGCTTGGCCGTTTGCGCGGAGATACGGCCTAAAACGTCCGTGGGCTTGGCCTGCCTGATATCGGCGCCCAGTTCCACTTCCGGGTTGATTTTGCGAGCCGCGGATAACGTAATCTGCCGCGTCGGATCTTCCACCGCCTCCACTACTTGCTTAATGCTGTAAATTTGAATGTTCCCGGTGCTCTCGTCCAGATCGGCGATAAGGTCTTCCTGTGAGCGGAAATGTTTGCGCGCCGCTGCCAGCATTGCATCTTTAACGGCATCCAGAACAATTTGCGGGTCAATGCCTTTTTCCTTGCTCAGGATCTCGATGGACTGGTAAATGGAAGCCACGTAAAAACCTCTTCTTCAATAAATGTTGGATTTCTAGAATTCGCGAAGACTTGCGGAAGTTACCACTTAAACTTCAATTTCGCCTTTTGTATCTGTTTGAACGGAATATGCAACAGCTCCCCTGCGGCAATTTCGAGTTCAAGCGATTCATCGGCGAATTGAGCCAGCTTGCCTTCAAATCGCGTCTGCCCGTGAATCGGTTCCCGGACGGCCAGACGAATATTCTGGCCCACGACGCGCTCAAAATCGCGTGGTTTGGATAGGCTGCGCTCTACGCCCGGTGAGCTCACCTCCAGCGTATAGCTGTCTCCGGGAATCACATCCTCGTCGTCGAGCAGCTTGCCGAGGCGTTCGGAAACGAGTTCGCAATCCCCGTGCGTGACGCCGCCCGGCTTATCGATATAGATACGCAGTAATCGGGCTTTGCCGCCGCCGCGCATTTGCACGTCGGCGATTTCGATATCGGTTCCCTGGGCCGCGCGCTCGCCCAGCCCGGTAATCCGATCGATAAGGCCGTTGATTTCTGCCGTCATTATCCTAACCACGTTTGAAGCAACAAAAAAGTGGGCTTGCGCCCACTTTTGCCTTCGTAACGACACTTCTATTTAACCACTTCAAGAGACTCGGGCGCAAACCGCGTTTGACAAACGCTTGCAGGATCGCTTAATTTGTACCCAGCTAGCTCGGCAGGCGCACGGGCGTTGGCGGACCATGGAAAGGACTCGAGATATGAACGTAGCGAGATGGCTGGAGGCGGCGCGTGCCGATTTTCTCTACGGCTTACGGCAATTGAAACTGAACCCCGGCTTTGCCGCCGTTGCGGTCCTTTCGCTCGCGTTAGGCATCGGCGCGAATACCGCGATTTTTCAACTGCTGGATGCTATCCGGCTGCGCGGGTTGCCGGTGAAAGACCCTGGGCAATTGGCAACGATCAATCGAGCCGGTTCGGATTTCTTTACCGCCGGTTCTTATTCATCAAGAGATGAAGCCTTTACATACGCGCAGATGGAAGCTGTGCAGCGCCATAAAGAAGCCTTCTCCGATATGCTCACGTTTTGGCCCACGCGCTTCAACCTGAGCACGAGCGGTCGTTCGCGCTACGCCGAAGGTCTGTTGGTCAGCTCCAACTATCTGGATGTCCTTGGGGTGAGGCCAATTGTGGGGCGCGGAATTCCGGCCGGGAATGATAAGGCCGCGTGTTCTTCCGCAGCCGCCGTTTTGAGTTATGGCTTCTGGCAGCGCGAGTTCGGCGGTAATCTCAACGCGATTGGCAAGACCATAAGTCTTGATGGCCATGTATTTCCCATTGGAGGAGTTACTCCTTCTTCATTCTTCGGAGTCGAGCCGGGGCAACGTTTCGATGTCCTGCTCCCGCTCTGCGCCAACAATGTATTCGCAAAGGACGGTAAAGGGTGGGCGTTCAACAAAATCGCATATTGGTTGACGCCGATTATTCGTCTAAAACCGGGTTGGTCGGTGGACCGCGCCTCAGCCTATATAAGCAACTTGTCGCCGGCGATTTTCCGCGATACCTTGCCTTCCGAATATAGACCAGCCGAAGCAAAATCGTATCTCAAAAACAAATTCAAGATGGTTTCGGCGAGCGCGGGCGTGTCTTCTCTGCGTGGCGAGTACGAAAATCCGCTCTGGATACTGATGGCGCTCACAGGCTGCGTGCTTCTGATCGCCTGCGCGAATCTGGCCAACCTTTTATTGGCTCGGGCGAGCGCGCGCGAGCGGGAAATGGCTGTGCGGAAAGCTGTGGGGGCTTCGCGGCGCCGCTTAATTATGCAGCTACTCTCGGAAAGCCTGCTGCTTGCTGTCTCAGGTGCAGTGCTCGGGCTATGCATCGCACAGGTATTAAGCCGGACTCTGGTGTCGTTCTTGAACACGGCAGACAGCCGGATCACATTGCCGTTGAACATCGACTGGCATGCTTTCGGATTTCTTGCCGGATTGGCAGTCTTAACCTGCATTCTCTTCGGACTGGCTCCAGCGATTCGCGCAAGCGGCGGCGAACCGGCGGCAGCCATGCACGGAGGCCGTAATTCCACCGCGACACGAGAACGCAATGGTTTGCGCCGCGCTTTGGTGATTTCGCAAGTCGCGCTATCCCTGGTTCTTCTTGTGGCGGCCGTGCTATTCGCCCGAAGTTTGCAGAAGCTGCTTTCGACAAGCTTGGGGTTCGATTCGCGCAACGTGCTGCTGGCCGGTGTCAATGCGAATGGTCCGGAGAACTCCGCAAAGCGGAGTGCATTGTTCCGTGAACTGGGAACTCGTATTGGGTCGTTGAGTACCGTTGCTTCCGCAGCTCCTGTCCTTTTCACCCCGTTTTGCCACTGTGGCTGGAACGGACAAGCGCATCCGGACAACGATTCCGCTCGAACGGGGGGTAAAGAGGTTTGGTTCAATCGCACGGGACCGCAATATTTCAGGACGATGGGCACGCCCCTACTCGCCGGGCGGGAGTTTAACGAACACGATGACTTAAACGGGATCAAAGTCGCTGTCGTAAACCAGGCGTTTGCCAAGAGTCTTTTTGGCGGCCGAAATCCGGTTGGAAGAAGCTTTCGAGTAGAAGAGCTTGCCGGTCAACCCGACAAGGTGTATCAAATCGTAGGCTTGGTTGGCGATACCAAGACTAATGGCATGGACGAAAAAGATCGGAGTATTGCGGTATTTCCTGTCGCTCAGGATCCGGACCCCATAGACAGCCAGAATTTTGTAATTCGCGGGCGCGGATCGTTGGACGCGCTGCAGGCTGCCGTTCAGCGCGAAGTAGCTGCTGTCAATCCGAATTTGCTCGTCGATTTTCATGTTCTGGATGTTCAGATTCAAGAGTCGGTCTTGCGGGAACGCCTGATGGCCAGCCTGTGTATCGCCTTCGGCATTCTTGCCGGTTGTCTCTCTGCTTTAGGTCTATACGGCGTGATGTCGTACATGGTGGCGCGCCGCAGAAGCGAAATTGGAATCCGCATGGCGCTCGGCGCAGTCGGAAGCAATATTTACATCCTGATTTTGAAGGATGCCGCCCTGATGCTCGGCATCGGGTTGGCGGTCGGCTTCATTGCCTCGCTGCTTCTCTCGCGTTATGCCGAGTCGCAACTATTCGATCTGAAAGCGAGAGACCCGCTTAGCCTGATAGCCGCAGGATTGCTGCTCGCGATCACCGCCGCAATTGCAACGCTTCTTCCGGCTAGACGAGCAGCGCGCCTCGAACCAACAGTTGCACTTCGCGAAGA
>DAISJE010000332.1:0-5616 GCA_036821665.1 Bryobacteraceae bacterium
CTCGCCGGAAGGCAGCGTGATAGTTGCTGTCACGGTACGAGGACCCGGCGGATCCGCCTCTGATTCTTCTTCCCAGGTACCACCGGCGAGCCAGGCATCTTGCAAGCGCTTGGGATCGGAGAAACGGCTGCCGATTTTACTGAGGTCGCCCGTCGCGGAATGGCAGCTGCTGCATTTGGCTGCGAAGTAGGCTTTGCCTTCACTCGCATTGCCGACGAGAATGCTGGGAGCTTCCTTGCCGGAGGATGGCGGTGCGCCTTGCACCTTAATCGTTTGAATAACGCTGCGCACATAAGCGGCCACTGCATTTGCATCCGCATCGTTCAAATCGATGGCAGGCATCCCCATTTTTTCCCGGCTGCCGTGAATGATGGGAACAATCAGTTCACCATGCAGATCACTCAGAGCAACTTGAGAGCGCAGAAGATTCGGACCTCCCAAATCGCCGCCGCGCAAATCAGCGCCATGACAGCCGCGGCAATTGATTCCAAACAGCATCTTGCCGCGCGCAACCTGGGCGGGATTCTCCGGCGCGCGCCTCTGTCCGGGGACGAATCCACCTCGGCGCATCGGCTCGTTAGGTGGAGTGGCGCTCTGTGCGCCGGCGGTTTGCGCGCCTGCCGCGGGGGCCGCCTGTGCAGGGCGGGCATCCTGTACGGCGGCTTGCACGTCGAAAGAAAGTGTAGCGGCGAATACAGATGTAATTGCAATTACTAATCTAGTCAGAATCTTTATAACCTCTGGTTAATAGGAGGAACGGGCTCACCATATTGTACGAAGTCGCATTTACTGAATTCCATTCGATGTAATCAATGTCCCGGCAAAAGACTACTAATGAAGTCTTTTACGCGTTCGCCGTAACCGGCCGTGAGTGACCAGGGGCTCGGCTGTCGAATGACATGAAGGTCTCCCTTGAGCCGTTCGACGCTATATTCGGTTCTGCCGTTGTCGCCGTGCTCGAATTTTAGGTCAACAGTGGCATCGCCGATGCGCAATCCCGACAGCTTTACCGAAGGAAGCCATTCCGGCAGCCAGGGATCGAGCAGCAACACCTTTAACGGCGCGTACGGAAACAATCCAAGTAGCGCCTGAAGCACCGTAAAAGGCGCCGAAGCAGACCATGCTTGAGGCGAATTAGCGCGCGGATACATGCCGGGAAACGGATGATCGTCGTCGCGTTGATGGCCGGCAAACACCTCCGGCAACCGGCAGTGCTCAAATAGCGACGCAGCTTCAAAGAATGCCCTACTCAGGCGGTTCGCCTCGGCGTGCAGACCGTGGCGCGACATGGCGAGGACAAACGTGCCGTTTTCGACTGGCCAGACGGTGCCGCGATGATAAGCATATGGGTTGAACGCGGGATGATTTGCGGAAAGCGATCGAATGCCCCAACCGGAAAATAAATCGCTTTGGAGTAAGCGCCCTGCCGTCGGGCGCACAAGCGACTCATCGACAATGCCGCTAACCAGGCAATGGCCGGGATCGGATGCAACGGAACGTACCAACTTGCCGCGCGAGTCGATGGCCATACCAAAGAATTCCTCATCCTGCATCCAAAACGTCTCATTAAATCGTTTCTTTAGCTCCTCCGCTTCGCGATAAAGCCGCTTTGCCGTATCGATCTCATCGAACCACCACAGCAATTCTGCGAAATGTAGTTTGGATGCATAGACGAACGCCTGCATTTCGCACGTTCCGAGCGGGGTGGACACTTGCCGCCCGTCTTCCCACACGATGGCGTCAGACGAATCTTTCCACCCCTGATTTTTTTCGCCCTGTTCGGATCGTGTCTGATAACGATAGAAGCCATCGCCGTAGATATTTGCGTTCTCGTCGGCCCAGCGAAGTGCCTTGAGCGCCGGCTCAATGAAAGGTTTTACCGCCTCTTTGCTACCCATCCAATGCCATAGGGCGGCTACCAGTACCGGAAAATGGATCGACGCAGTGATGTCACCGTAGTACCGTCCATGCGGATTGAAATTCAGCGTGGCGAGCGGATTCGTATGCAGCTCGTGTATCATGCGGCCCGGCTGCTCATCGCGCCAGTTGTTCGTTTCAGTAGCCTGATACGCGGAAAGTTGCGCCAGCGCGCCGCGCGGCAGTTCATTTGAGAGCGGAGTCGCTTGCCAAGTGGCGGCGATCGCATCTCTTCCAAAGAAGGCAAGATACGCCGGCACGCCTGCCGCTGTAGTCCAGCCGCCCGGCCGGTCGAGATCGAACAGCCTGAGCGCAAACAGATCCCGCTTTGCGCGGTCTACAGTCTTCAAAACGAGCGCAGTTAGTTGACTGGCGTTCGTTTCGGCAAACGAAAGAGAATGTGCGAGAAACCGCGCCCGCTCCTCATCCCAAGAATCCGCTGTGGCGTTCGCGCCCGCTGGTACTCCGACGCTGGGCAGCCACTCGCCTTCAATTGCAACGGAGCAATCCATAAGTGCCCGCCACGTCTCGCGAGGCTTCAGCCGGATTGTGAATCCAATCTTGCATCCAGCTCTTCGTGGGCTGCATGTCGCGCTTTCAATACGCACACGGGAGGCGCGATGCATTTTTGCGATACCATTGTTGCCCTGGTGATGAAACGCGTGCCTTACCGTGTAGTCAAATTCCAGCGTCCAGCAATGTTTGCCGTCTTTCTGCCAGCTTCGCTTCAACCTCCCGCGTTGCCGGCGCTTTCCGCTCGCCTCATCGGGATCGGCAAAATCCGCGTCGATCTCAAGTTCGAGCCGCACGGTCGTCGCGATTTGGGTGTAGTTGGTGAGTTCAACCTTTTCCCAAAATCCATTCCCAACGACGCGCGTCAATTTCAGCTCGATCGTCTGTTGCGCAGGATCGCATTCATGCGTCTCCGTCTTTTTGCAATTCGCTGGTGGGGCGATGTAATATCCCAACCACCAGTGCTGCTCGATGGCTGAGTTCGCGCTCATCTCCGGCGGCTTCCCGTTTATTCGCCAGCGATACCGCGAAAGAATGCGCGTTTGATAGCACCAGAGGCCCTGCTGTCCCTTGCCCGAAATGAATCCGTCGTCACCTGTCGCAAGCGCCGTCCTTGCCCGGCTGAGATATCGGGTTGGACTCCGAGGCGTTATCCGGATTAGCGTATCGTTCAGTTCGGTTTCCATTTTAGGCAGCCTGGCGAGCGCAATTTTCAGGTATATTCCATTAGAGCTTCAATTTGCGATTGACGGTCAATATTCGGAAGAAGAAGCCATTGCTCCCGGTGATTGTTCTCCTCTTGGCGGCGCTGGCTTACGGCAGCACTCCCCCTCCATCGCCGCTATTAGCGAACGGCCAGCCAGTCAACTGGTGGTTTGTTTTTAAATTTAATTCGGCGTCATTTCCCGGCTGCGGCGGCTCTGCGCAGCGGGCTTGCTTATTTGGCGGAACGGTGCAAAAGTACATGCACTTTGGACAACAGTTCGCTTTCGCAAGCAGTGACAACACCACGTTGAAACAGGGAGGTAGCTGCCTGGGAGATACAACTGTAGATCCTCTGGGCGCTACCTTTAACCAGGTATACAAGCACAAGCTGTTCTACGTGATCTGGAACGATCAGTTTTACGGCGATCCGGTTGCGAACGCGTCCTCGCCGGCCGGACATTCGAAAGGCATGCTGGCCTGGGATAAAGACGGCAATGGATTCGTGCTGCAAGTGTCGACGCCGTCATGGCCTGCTTCCGGCAGCTCAAAAAAGCCGCGAAAAACGGATGGGAACACGCTCGGATGTGTCAAGGACAACAACGTCCTGGTGAGCCAGCATTTCTTTGCCCTGAAGCTTACGAAGGACGATGTTGTAACTGTCTTGCAAGCTTTAGGGAATGCGAGCGTCGTTACCGATTCGGGCGTTGCACAAATCGTAAAAAACGGCGGGCCGGCGGACATTCAGGGACTGGTGAAAGATCTTGGGAGAATGTCGCCTGGCAAGGCGGCGACACAGAGTAAGCTTTCGAGCGGCGTCTTATTGATCTCGAAACCTTCGCACCTGAATGTTCCGCCATGGCAGATGGTCTCAGCTTTATTAGGAGGCGAGCCGTTACGGGTCGCGAGCTGGTATTCGCGACCCGAGATCCCGAGCACAACTGCAACTACGAAAGTCGGATGCTGGGACACGTCACTTGGTACTCCCGGAGCGGTGGAAATTGCAACTTCCGGAACCTGGGCGGGAACGACGATTGGCCTCGAAGGGATCCCCGAATCTAATGGCAATCACGCCAAAGTTGGTGTTTCGACCGGAACGCACAGCTATGCCATTTTCGGAGATTTAAACCAACAAGGCGCGCTCTCGGGACCAAATTGCGACAGCAGTCAGAACGGGCGCGGCGGCCTATTCTACGTCGTCGAAGACGCGCAGCTTTTTCAAAGCGTCACAGATTTAATTAAAGGCAGCTCAGCACCGGTACCGTAGCGTTTTCGCGGTCATATTTGCTCTCGTGTTGCAGCAGCCAGCGTTTGCGCTCGATACCGCCACCATACCCGGTGAGCGATCCGTCAGCTCCGATGACGCGGTGGCAAGGCACGACGATCCCAACCGGATTGGAACCATTCGCCAGGCCAACTGCTCTTACGGCGTTCGGTCTTCCGATTCGCCTGGCGAGTTCCGCGTACGAGACAGTTGTGCCGCAGTCGATTTGCCTCAGAGCATGCCACACAGCACGTTGAAAAGGCGTACCGGCTGTTTGCACCGGTAAATTTTCTATTGCCTGTAGATCGCCAACAAAGTAAGTTGCAATTGCTTGCGTCAAGGCGCCCGGATGCCTTTGGGGTTCAAGTTTGAATCCGTTCTCGCCATAATGAAGCCGCAAAAGGCGAAGCATGCGTGCTTCGTGATCAGTCCAATCCACGGCCCGCAGATTTCCGCTTTCATCCGCTGCGATCAGCAGTTCGCCGATAGGAGTATCGATTCGATCTAGCAGCAGCCGGAGAGTCTCAGGCATGCGCCCGCCGTGAATTGGCTAGCAGCGCCGCATCGGCTGCCCATAGATGTTGCGCAGCATAAGCGCGCCAGGGACGCCACGATTCGGCGCGATTGAGGAGACTAGCCGAGGTGGGCCGTCGCCCATCCACAATGGCGGCACCGCGAAGCAGGCGTTCACAGTCGTGGCCACTGCCGGCATCGGCCGCGTCCCCTCTACGATTGCCACCCCGCGAAGCAGGCCGATGTCGGCCGCAGGGAAAGCGTCAGTCTCGCGCAAGGCACGCAATGCGATGTATTGCGCGGTCCATTCACCGACACCGGGAATCGTACACAAACGCGCAATACCCTCTTCAATAGTTCCAAATGGGCGAAAAAGATTTGGATCGGCAGCAGCGGTCTTCGCCAACATTTTCAATGACGATTGGCGGCCGGCTGGCATTCCAAGTCCGATGGTCTCCACGGAGGCAAGATGTTTCGCCGTCGGGAATACATGGGTCAGTTCAGGATGACCGGCTTGATCGGTTGGAACACGCTGGCCGTGAAGGGCAACGAGTTGTCCTGCGAGAAGGCGTGCGGAGGCCACACTCACCTGCTGCCCGAGAATAGCCCGCACTGCCAGCTCAAAACCATCCCATCCGCCGGGCGCGCGCAGCCCGGGACGTTGTCTCACTAGAGTCGCCAACAGCGGATCACGCGAGAGATGCGCG
>DAISJE010000333.1:0-5606 GCA_036821665.1 Bryobacteraceae bacterium
TGCAAATGCAATGCATCGTAGTAGTCGCCATGAAAAATCGAGAGAAAAGTCGTTGGGGCAGAATACGTGCTTCCCTGATGAAGCACAGTCGAGCCGCTTAAAACGATTCCGGCATCGACTTTCCCGTCCGCGGCAGTTCGCACCGGCATATTGAGCGACGCAGGTACGATGTCCGCCTGCCCAATGGCCTCGCCAACCTTATCGGCCCAAAAAGCAAGCACGGGAACGCCTCCACCTGCCGCTCCCGCTCCTTCACTGCTGAACGTCAGTTGCTGAATCGGATTCGTACGAAAAAAATTCCGCGTCAACGGCAAGATGACGTCTTTGCCCCATTCTTCGCTCGATCCCTGAAACGACCACATTGCATATGGCATGGCGCGCGGGTCGGTTTTCGACGCATTGAAACGATGCTTCTGAACCGTTATGTCCTTGATAGAAACGTCCGTTGTTCCGGTATTGCGAAACGCCACGGTCGTCAGCAAAACGTTCGGGAAATCTTCATAGACTTCGAACGCTAACGTCTCCTCGAGATCGCGAAGCGTGCCGCTTCGGGCGATCATCTCGATCCGCTTCCCTTGGGCGCCCAGCCGGCCCGTAGCGGATGTAATTCGTGGGTGACCGCAGTCAATATGAAAATCCTGAATTTCCCGCCCATTCACGGTCATGGAAGTGCCGCTTCGCGCACCGGGATCGTCGAGTGTTTGGTTAAGCCGCGCGATGATGTAGCCCGATGGCGAAATCGCGAATTCAGAGATCGAGGTGCGAATGACAGGACAAGCATTTGCCTGATGCGTTATCTCAATGCTTGATGCAAGCCCTGCGCCGCTGCACGCGACAACAAGCAGTGCAATGACGCCTATTCGCACCATACGACGACGGCCCGTTCGAAAGGCGGAACTTTCGCCACGAGCTTGCCGCCGCTTCGTTCCGCGGAAACTGTAGTCACCGTACCGAGAAACGGAAGAACCCGCACATGAGTGCCGGCATTTTCGGGAAAACTGACAACGACACCGCTTTCAATCGATGGGCGCGGGTTGCGCTTCGCTTGGATTCCACCGAAATTATCTAAAAAGACGTGCACCTTGCCATCTACCTCCGCAATCTGGGCGATAGTGGACGGAGATGCGGTGACAGTGACCGCTTGCGGTGCAATTGTGGGAAGAGAAGAGTCTGTTTCCGCCAGGTAAAGTTGGAATCTCTGGCCGGCTTGAGAGCGAAGCGACGCCATTTCAGCGGCGGAAACATGATGCGGAGCGGGAATGATCAGCACGTGTCCATGAAAACCGGAAATAGTTCGCGGCGTTACGATCTGAAATTCCCGATGCGATGTCAATAGTGCGTTCATTGCGCCCTTGAACGCCGCCGTGAACTCCTTCGGGAAATAATCTCGGGTCTGCGGTGAAAAATAAATTCCGACCGGATCCACCGGCTGCCGTAGATCGTAAAAGACGTGCTCGTGCTGCTTGATCCAGCCGAAAACCTGAGTACGCGTTGCGAGATCATTCGAACCGGACATGACATGCCCCTTGGCATCCCACGAATTTGCGCCGGCTGTTAATTGCGCGGCAAACAGCGTCTTCATCGATTCGGGAATACTCACGTCCTTTTCGCCATCCCACGAATAGTTCAGCATCCAGGTTGGCTTGTTACCCGCGAAGCCGCGGAAACAGAACATGCCGATCATCTGGTCAAACCAATCAGCGATCGATTTGGAAGCAGCCATAGAATCAGCCATGCCATGGTATTCGTGTGCGATTGCGTCAACTACGGTATAAAGCTGATACACATCAGCGCCCACGCGCGGCGCCGGCTCCTCAATCCCTGGATAGATTTCGGCAATCGTCACGCAGCGGGGATTCGCAGCCTTTACGTTGGAATCGATCTCTTTCATGAAATCGGTGATAGTCTTGATCCGGAAATCGATCCAGCGCCGGAAATTGGGATCGGAGGCATCGCCAAGCCGCATATCGTGCCGGGCATCCAGGCCGGTTTCGCGTCGAAATGCCGCTACGGTGTAGTTGTCGAAACTCGCCCAGCTCTTCTCCCAACCCGTAAAATGCGTCATCCAATACGGAATATCCACGTAAACGCCATCGATACCGGTTGCGCCGATCTGACGAACCAGGCTCATGTAGCGCTTACGCCATTCGGGAGCATACGGCGAAATCCAGACATCCTCGTCGCCCTTCCTGATCCAGAATGCCGTCCCCCCACCGAAAACTGCAGGTGTCCCATCCAGCTTCCGCTGTACCCAGTCGGGATGATCTTTGAAAAACGAGTGCGGCGTGTTCGCGGCATTGGCCGTGATACATTCCAGGCCGGCGATATAAACAAACGATTTGTTGCCGGCCTGATGCGCCGCTTCGGCTACCTTGCGGATGGCCGCCAGCTTGGCGGCAGGGTCTAAAAAACTCTCGTAGCGGCCTGGAACGTCGTTGTCTACTTCGATACCAAAAACGTTGCTAGCTTCCGATTCCGCGACGATCGCTGCGGCATTATCCGCGCGAAGACTGTGCCCGGCAATGCGAACGTAATGCGTCCAGTCCTGCGCAGATGCGGCGACGCAAACTAGGCTCAGAACCGCGCACGCAAGTAAGCAGCGCATTTGGGTCTTCAAAACTCAACCCGCGCCACTATCTGGATTCTCCGCGGCGTAAAGCCGGACGCGAGCGTCGCCACATTTCCGAATAGGGGATCGCCGTAAGCCTGGTTCGGCAGCCCGAAACGCGTATTGTTGAAGACGTTGAAAGCTTCAAAACGGATTTGCAGTCTCAATGATTCGGTGAGTGCGAACTGCTTTCGCATCGCAGCATCCATGTTTCGAATACCATCTACGCGGAGATTCGAGAAATAACGCGGAGCGTTCCCCAACTGCTGGTCGCCTGGATCGGCAAAACAGCTCACATTGAAATAGGGATCTCCGGTTGCGGCAGCAGTGTGATAGCTGATTCCGCTCGACGGATCCGGGCAGGTGACATTCGGTCGCTGATTGCCATCAGCGAGACGCGGAATGCTCATTCCAATCGGAATAGGCTGGCCCGATTGAAACGTAAACGTTGAGGAAACGGACCATCCGCCAATGACTGCATCAAGCCAGCGGTTCATATTCCTTCCTATGACGAATCCCCTCCCGACTGGTAAAGCGACAGTGAAAATCCCGGTGAGCCTTTGTGGCGTGTCATTGGCGCTAACGCCGTACTCTCCCTTCAGGCGATCCAGCGCCTGCGGAGCTCCATAGGTGTAATAGCCGATCCAACTATTTGCACCTGAGGAACTGTCGTCCGTATTTCTTGAGAATGTATAGTTGCCTTGAAAGGTGAAGTACTTGCCGGCGTTCTTTTCGAAACGGACTTGAAGTGAATCGTAACGCGAGTTGGCGGCCAATAACGGCAATCCATCGAACTCGCCATCGAATTGCGGATAAGGACGCAGCAGATTCAACAATGGGATTGTAGGATTGTTGTAAATCGAATCGGGCTCGTTAAAAATTGCTTTCGGCCCGGTAAAGAGCGGCTGAAACGGATTGGGCACCAAGGCGCTCAAATCGTCGCTCGTGTACTGGCTCCGAATATCGGTTGAGATGAAATTGCGGTTTCTGGTGAAGCCCCAGCTTCCCCAGGGTAGATGAGTGCTGCGGTTAGCCGAATAATCTACTCCTACCACGATGTTGCCGGGAAGCGAGTGCTCAATGCCTACACTCCATTGATATATTTCCGCATTGCGATCCGGCTCATAACTCAAATCGCTTGGATTAGAAAAACCCCAAAGCGCGAGCAGACCATACTTTGTACCCTGCGGAGCAGGCAGACCCGTCGGGAACGGGTCGGAAAGGGTCGCATATTGCGTCTGGTAGCCATCCAATGAGAACCGGATCGGCTCGTATTTGGAAAAGGCCGGACCCGCATATTGGAAGTTTGTCGCAATATTATTGCCGTAGTATATTCCGCCCCCGGCGCGGATCACAGTCTTGGGAGTGACAGCGAATGCGACGCCCAAGCGCGGAGCGAAATTGTTTAAATCAAGCGGAATTGTACGAAGAGAGGAACTCGGAAATATCGTCGTGCCAAGCAGTGGACCGGAAGTAAGCGGCAAACCTGGAACTGTGATGCCGCTGTTACCGGTGAAATCGGAAAACTGAATACGGTTATATCTCTCCGAATACGGATTACTCCACTCATAGCGGAAGCCGAGATTCAGCGTCAGGCGTGGATTAATTTTCCAGTCGTCCTGAATATAAAACGCTGTTTCGGTGGATTTGTCAGCTACCCTTGGGCGGATAGTGATGTACGAATTATTGTCGCCGTAACCGAGCAGCAGTCCTGCAATCGGGTTGCCTTGCGTGATATCTCCGGCGAGCGGATCACTTGCTGTCGTGATCTGCGAAAACCCAAATGTCCCGGTCGAGGAATCCGGCTGCCAGAAGTTGTTATAGAAGAGGCGCTGCTCGCCTCCAGCCTTAATGGAATGAGAGCCGTGGACCCAATTCAGAGATCCGCTGTATGTGAACAGGCTATGAGCAAACGCGGTATCGACACAGCATTGGGTGAACAGTCCGGTGTATGGGCCATCGTCCATGTTGATCATCGGCATTCGATTCAGCCCGTTAGCTGCTAGCACTTGGGGGAAGCCAACCGACTGCAGCGTGGGATAGTTCGTAAAGCCCGGCGCATCCACTCTGTCGAGTCCGGCACGGAGATCCACGAGCAGCGTCGGCCTCGCTGTCCACGTATAGTCAATCGCAGCATTATGAACTCTAGTCGCGTAATTCGTTCCATCGTTAAAATCGCCGCTGCCGAGTACGGTGGGGGTTTTCGAGTCATTGCCGAGATGGCTGTAGCGCACCGAAAGGTGTTGGTTTGCGGTGAATTGATGATCGACCTTAGCGTCCAACTGATAACTGTGAAACGCGCTCAGTACATTTGTCCGAAAATTGTTGGTTTGAAGAAGAGGATCTCCCGGCTGGTTCGGCGCAGGATAAAGCGCGGCAACGCCAGCGCCAATCGCGCTGATCCGCGAAGCGGGGATGACGTTTCCTTGAAATGGCGTCCGCGCGCCCGGAGGACCGGACAGTGGATCGTAAATAATGTTCGGTACCGGGTTCCCATCTTCGTCGGCATAATAGGCTTGCGAAAAATCTCCAGCGCGCTCGGCCATTGTCGGGACAGTGGTCGCGATCTGCAGCGGGGAAGAATCCGTCAATCGCTCCAAGTCGAATAAGAAAAAAGTCTTCTCTTTCTTGATGGGTCCATTCAGCATGCCGCCGTACTGGTTATGCCGGTGAGCCGGACGCGGAAGGCCGGCAGCATTACTGAAGAAATCATTTGCGTCGAGGCCGGAACGCTGCCCGAACCACCAGCCGCTGCCATGGAACTTGTTGCCGCCCTGCTTCATCAGGACGTTAATCACCGTGCCGCCATTGTTTCCATACTCGGCGGAAAAAGCGTTGTTCGAGACCTTGAACTCCTGAATAACTTCGACCGACGGCTGATAGTACACGTTCGTGTTGCCGCCTTCTCCCTGTTCCGGCGAGGTTGTCGGCGTACCGTCCAGGCGGATCTCGGCAGTCGCGTTCCGTTGTCCGTTGGAAATGCAATTTGTTCCTGACG
>DAISJE010000334.1:0-5602 GCA_036821665.1 Bryobacteraceae bacterium
GGAGTTCTGGGTTTCCGTGGCGGGACCGCTGGTGAACGCGGTTATCGGGCTGGGCATCTGGCTCGCTCTGTTCCTGACCAACGGATTTAAGCCGGTCTCCGGCCTTAGCCTGACCGGAGGTCCTTTTTTGGAGCGCATGATGGTGGCGAATTTCATACTCGCGATTTTTAATATCATTCCGGCGTTCCCGATGGACGGCGGACGAATTTTGCGCGCCTTGCTGGCGACACGCATGACTCATGTCCGCGCCACACAACTAGCGGCCGGCGTAGGCCAGGCGCTTGCGCTCGTTTTTGGCCTGGTCGGACTATTTGTCAATCCGTTTTTGCTTTTCATCGCACTATTTGTATGGATTGGGGCCGCACATGAAGCCCAATCGGTACAAATTAAAGATGCATTTTCGGGTATACCTATTCGAAATGCGATGCAAACGAATTTTGCCACATTGACTACGAACAACACGTTGGGCGACGCAGTGAAGATCATGCTGGACGGATCGCAACACGATTTCCCTGTTCTGTGGGGCGAGACCGTGATGGGCATTCTGACGCGTACGAACCTGCTTGCCGGCTTGCAGCAGTTCGGGCCGGATGAGTTGGTAACGAAGGTTATGCAGCGTGAATTCGCAACAGCGGAGCCGAACGAGATGCTGGAGACGGTGCTGACCAGGCTATCCGCAGCGCCCATCCGCACGATGCCGGTCATGCAAAACGGAAATATGATCGGCTTGGTTACGTTGGAGAATTTAGGCGAATACTTGATGGTGCAGAATGCGTTGCAGAGGAGAAAACAAACGCCAATACCGGCCGCGCGAGGTTAGGAAAATGTCCGGATCGGGCATGCCCGACCCCTACAGGATCGCGGTTTACGCGGCGCTCCAGGGTTTGGATTCCAGAATGCCTGTGTAGCCGTTCTTCATGCGCTCTTCGATAATCGCCCAAACTTTAGGATCGCAACCGTCCCAGTGCGCCACTGCCGTATTACCGAGATATGGCAGCGCTGCAACGCCCATTTTGCTAGAGAAATAGCCGCCCACCGTCAAACTGCGAAGCTCGCTGAAGAAAACCACCCAGGGATGGTCTTCTTTTGCGGCTTTCTTGGGATAGGCGATGCGATCCAGTAATTGTTTCTGCTGGTCTGCTGAGGTATCGGCGAAATCTTTCTGGAATTTTGCATTCGATTCGCGGTCAAGCCACATAAGACCGCCAAAGATCTGGGCTTTCAGATCTTCATTGCCGTCCTGCTCGGTACGGAACGCAATCCAATCATCCAGAAATTCCGGAACACCCGCCTGCGTCGCGCTGCCGCTATGTTCATCCGCGGGAATGATCAGATCGCACAATACACCGATAGTGTGCCATTGGCGATCGTCGAAGGTCTGCCGCTTATAAGGTCCTTGCGGGGCCGCCGCTGTCTGCGCCGGCATGTGCATGTGCTCCGGATGCGCGACGGCGGTCCCAGCCAATGCAGCCGCAGCCGGCACCACGCCCAAAACCTGGAAAAGATCTCGACGGCTAACGCCCGCTTTTTCGTTCTCTTGCATCGTCTGCTCCTAAACCTTCACATTCAGTTTCTTCACTTGATCGACTATATAATCCGACGTCCGCCAGCCAAGCGCGGAGATGGTGAGAGTCGGATTCTTATCGGCATTACTAACGAAGGGCGCAGCGTCGGTAATGAATAGATTCTTAACATCCCAAGCCTGACAGTATTTATTGAGAACGGACGTTTTGGGGTTGTCGCCAATCTTCGTCGCACCGACTTCGTGAATAATCTGTCCTCCCCGAGATATGCCCCAATTCTGATCGGCACCGTGCTTAAATGTGACGGTGCCGCCCATGGTTTCGATGATTTCCTGGAAGGTCTCCTGCATGTGCTTAGCTTGCAGAATCTCGTCCTGGCTCCATTTGAAATGGAAGCGCAGCACAGGTATGCCCCATTCGTCGACCGTGTTCGGATCGATCTCGCAATAACTGTCTTCATTGGGAATCATCTCGCCGCGACCCGAGAAATGGACATCGCAACCGTAGAGTTTGCGCAGGTTGTTTTTCATCTCGACGCCGTATCCGCCGTCGAGAAATCGAGTAGCATATCCCCCCAAGGCGCCCGCACCCGGCATACCGCGACCGCCGCCAAGTTCGATGTGATACCCGCGGGCGAACGGCAGTTTGCCGGCTGCCTGTTCTTTATACAGCCACCACGGCATGTACAGGTGCATGCCGCCGACACCGTCTTCGTTCTGCGGAGGAAGATCCTGCAGGATAGGCAGAAAGCCGCTTACGGCGGAGCCCACCGTATCCATAATGTACCGGCCCACCAACCCGGAAGAATTAGCGACACCGTTCGGAAACCGGTTGCTCTTGGAATTGAGCATGATGCGCGCCGTTTCGCAGCAGCTTGCCGCCAGGACGACGACTTTGGCGCGTACCTGCACTTCGTTGCGGGTCTTTTTGTCGACATAGGAAACGCCGGTTGCAAGACCATCGTTTCCGACCGTCACCGCCCGTACCATTGCGCTGGTGCGGATCTCGAGATTGCCGGTCTTCATGGCCGGAAACAGATGCACGCCGGGCGAGTTGAAGTTCGCATTCACACCGCAGGAACGTCCGCATTGCGCGCAGTAGTGACAGGCCGGACGCCCGTTCAGCGGCTTGGTAAGAATGGCGAGCCGCGAAGGAATACAGGGAATCTTGAGCTTGTCGCAAGCAATCTTAATCAGACGCTCGTAGCCACGCGGCGCAGGCGGCGGCTGAAATTTGCCATCCGGCGTGTTTTCCAGATGCTCAATGGACCCGAAGACACCAATCAGTTCTTCCGCTTTGTCGTAGTAAGGAGCCAGCTCTTCGTACGTGAAGGGCCAATCGAAACCTTTACCATCGCGGCTGTAAGGCTTGAAGTCGTACGGCCCCATGCGCAACGAAATGCGGCCATAGTGATTCGTGCGGCCGCCCAGCATGCGGGCGCGCCACCACATCCAATCCGAGCCAGGCGCATTCGTATAGGGTTCGCCAGGCACTTGCCAGCCGCCTACGGTGGTTGCGTCGAAAGCTCCCCAGGGCTTGTATTTCGTGCCCGCGCCGCGATGCGGAACCTGATACGGCCAGCCAAACATCTTGGAGTTTTTGGTGCAATCGAACCAGTCGCCCGCTTCGAGCACGCAAGTCTTTGCGCCGGCATTGGCTAACACTTGCGCGGCCACTCCACCGCCGGCCCCGGAGCCGACAATCACGACATCATACGTTTTCGGGGTCGCTTGTACCTGGGCCATATGTCCTAAATGTATACCTTACGTTTGGATGTCGAAAAGGGCGAGGCATGCCTCGCCCCTACGGGCAACGATATTTGTGGGGGTCGGGCATGCCCGACCCCTAGTGCAAATCAGAAGTAGAAACGAAGCGAAAGCTGCAGATTGCGAACGTCGTCCGTCTTGCCGGTTACCTTGCCAAAAGTAGAAAGATTCGTCGGATCCAAATTGACCGTGCTCAAGTTTGGATGATTGAAGGCGTTGAAGGCTTCGGCGCGAAATTGAAAGCCGAAACGCTCCGTCACAGCGAACTTCTTGAACAGTCCGAGATTCCAGTTGTTAAAGCCCGGGCTATAAATGCTGTCGCGAATGCCGTTCTGGCTGACGAAAGTTCCGGTCGGGGGCGGCGTGAAGATCGGCGTGCCGTCCGGATTAAATGGATTGAACCAATAACTAGCCTGAGTGCCAGGATTCGCGCTCGCGGAATCGAAGTTCTTGGCGTAATTGATTTGTCCATTCTTGGCCCAGAATTGACCCACCTTGTTGCCACTGCAACCGAAGCTGCCGTCCTGGCCGACCTTGGCGTAATCATTGCTCAAGCCGACATTGCAAGGAGTGCCGCTCTGCGCCTGGAAGATGCCGCTGACCTGCCAGCCACCCAGAATCTTGCCGGCAACCGAACTCTGGTTGCGGAAAATGGGCAGCTCATACAGGAAGTTCACGATGAAGACATTGCGTGCGTCAAATTCAGACGGCCCCCACAGGTTGTGAGCGTCGTAGGTATTCGGGATGATGTCGCGCTGGTTCGATCCATCATCCATGCTCTTGCTGAACGTGTAAGCCGCGCCGAATTGGAGGCCGTGCGAGAAGCGTCGGTTCCAACTGAGTTGCAGCGAATGATACGTGGAGCTGGCAACATTATCCGTTTCCCGGATGGAGTTGTAGCCTTTGTAAGGCCGCAACGCATCCAAATTAACGCCCGGGTTGGCTGCAACGACTGCGGGAGTCGGCTGGTTAATATCCGCCTCGCGCTGCAGATGCAGACCGCGACGTCCGACGTATGCGGCGCTGAAAACGGAGCTGAACATCTCACGTTCTACCGTGAAATTCCAGTTCCATGCGGACGGGTTCTTGAATTGACGGCTCTGTGTCGTAACCGTCAACGGAAGAACGTTAGTGGAAGTACCGCCTGGATTGTCCACGTTGCCGAAGCTGACGTTTGCGGTCGGTTGGAACGGTGGATTACCGCCGAGGAAGATCGAGTCGCTGACGCCAAGACGTGTAAAGTACTCACCACCGCCGGCGCGAATGACGGTCTTGGGAGTCAATTGGTATGCGATACCAAGCCGCGGCTGAATCTGCCCCCACTGGATATTCGAGTAGTAACTCGGATAACTTCCTCCTCGGAACAGATATGTGAGCGATGGATCGGTCGCCGCTGGGAAGCGACCCTTGGCAGAACTGGGAAATCCGCTGCCGGGAATGACCATTCCGTTGTAACGGTCGCCGTTACCGACAATGATTTGGCCTTTGTTTGGCCCAGTCGGGATTACAGTTACGGCCTTGGACGGATCATAGAGCGTCGGGTCGAAGACGATCATATTGCGCCACTGCGCCTGGTAAGGAACAATGACGGTGTAACGCACGCCGTAATTCACGGTCAACTTCGGAGTTACTTTCCAGGAGTCCTGCGCATATGGTTCGTAACTACTGCCGCGGAAGGGCGTGTAGGCGCGCTGGCCGAGTTCGGAATAGCTGTCGAACAAGCCGAGGGCGACGTTCGCGATGGCGTTGCCAGAGCTTGGGAAACCGGACCTGCTGTCGGTGAAGTTAAATTGTCCGTTCTGATTGTTGGTGCAAGTCGGACAGGCGCTTACGTTGATTTCGTCGTTGTCGTTTTCGCCGGAACGCTCAAAATAGAAGCCAAACTTCATGGTGTGGCTGCCCTTGATCCACGTCAAGCTATCGGAAATCGTATAGATCGGACCGGAGGAGTGTGATGGATACGGACCGCCATTCAGTCCATTCAAGCCGGTGATGTTCGCGGTCGGAATACGAGTCGGGATCAGCTTTCCAGTTGGGAAAAGGTAGGGATAGTTAATGCCGACCGTAGTGCGATCCAGAAAGTGCGCTTCGTCAACCGGGATATAGACATCGTCCAGACTGACGGTAGCCAGAGTTTCATTCACTAGAGTGGGGCTGATGGTCCACACATAGTCGAGCGAATTGGTTTGATTCGGACGGTTGAAGAACTTCGGGGTTTCAGTCGGCGTACCATCCAGAGGCTGATATTCGAAGAAAGAATAGTTGTTGCGGCGGAACTGCAGGCGCTGTCTGTCGGTCAGGTTCATGTCGACA